>JBCCIX010000174.1:0-8459 GCA_039028075.1 Bacteroidota bacterium
CTTCAGGAACGGTGACAATGTCACCACGAAAATCGATAACCGCACGGCTTCCGGATGGTGAAATCGAAGCACTACGAGCATATTTAGCGCCTGAGGCATAACGGGTCCTTAATTCTAGCAGATCAGTGGCTATGCCTACTTTTAACGGCTCAGAGGTACTCGTAGTAATGTCGTACTTATGCAACAGGCCGGCTTGTTCATAGATAATTTCGTTAGTTCCCCCCGAGGCGGACTGTACCGGGAAGTCATCGTGGCTGGTGAGCTTTTTCACAGCTTTTGAATTGGTATCGTAACTATACAAGTTGAACTCACCCTCGCGGTCACTAGTGAAATAAACGGTATTATCGATCCAGATAGGATAGGTGTCATTAGATCCTCCTTCTGGCTTGGGAATTTCGACTACACTATTATCGGCTGTTGAAAATATCCAAATTCTGGACATAGTCCCTCCACGATAGCCTTTCCACTGCCAAAAAACCTCGCGGCCCGGGGTGTACGCAATAAATTTTCCATTAGGTGAATACGCAGCACGGCTACCGTAAGGAATCTTTACTTGTTCGGGAAATCCACCAGATGTTGAGATGGTGTAAAACTGGCTATACCTACGTGTGTGAATTGTGCGTTGAGTGGCAAAAACCACCTCTCCAGAGGGAGTAAAACCCCGTACTAAATCCCAACCCGGGTGGTAGGTCAGACGTTGGGGAATTCCACCGGTAACCGGAATCGTAAATACATCCGTATTTCCGTCGTATTGTGCACTAAAAGCTATGGTCTTACCGTCAGGGGAGAAGTGTGGATTAGATTCTACTCCCTCGTCAATGGTGAGTCTGACCGGATTGGTACCATCACGGTTGGCAACCCATAAGTCATTGGCGTAAATGAATGCGATCTTTTCCTGGCTTATGGCCGGTTGGTGCAAGAACCTGGTGTGGACTGGATCTGTAGCCTGCAATGGTAAGGAAGAGAAGATGACCAGTGAAAGAGGAAGTAAGAGCCGTTTCATATGAATTGTTTTTAAGATTAATAGACGCATGAAATTAGTTAATTAAGGGCTAAAACCTTAAAAACTGATACATCCGTTGTATAACTTAAAAATCAGTTATAACTTAGCTGTATGGAAAAGCTTACTAAAACCGAAGAACCTATCATGCAAATCATATGGCGATTGGGACCGGTCTTTGTAAAAAATATCATTCAAGAACTTCCTGAGCCTAAGCCACCGTATAATACCGTTTCCTCATTAGTAAGAATTTTAGAAGCGAAAGGTATGGTAGGATACAAAGCGTATGGCCGTACTTATGAATATTTTCCGTTAGTAAGTAAGGCTGCTTACCGCAAACATATGTTTGGAAGTTTGGTGAAGGACTATTTCGATAATTCCTATGCGGACTTAATGTCTTTTATGGCTAAGGATGGTGATTTGACTTCTGAAGAACAGGAAGATTTGAAAGGATTTATAAAAAAACATTATGGCTAATTTGATTTCTTATGGTCTTGACACCATCGTAGCTTCGATTATATTTTATGCAGGTTTTCTGATCATGCGAAGGGTGACGGGCCCGATGGTAAGACGATATTACCTACTTTCGACTCTAGTACTGGTGGTGCTTTTGCCCGTGGTGCAGTTAGATATTTCGAGTGATTATCTTCCTGAAAACCCTGTTTCCCTATCTACTCAAAGTACTTTTGATACAGGCAATTTCTATGAAGTTGATGGCCTTAATAAATCACATTCACCGGCTTTTGTAACCGATGAATCTCGGGTAAAAGAAGCAATCACCATCAATTGGGTGGTGGTATTGACTACAGGATATTTTTGTATAGCGGTGCTTTTTTTGTTTAAAATGGGGATGGCTGTAGTTTCTTTGCTGCATCTTAAAAATAACGCCTTTCCCCAGATTTTTGAGGATCAATCCGTTTACGTGGTGAAAAACCCTGGATTTTCAGGTGCTTCTTTCTTTGGAATAATTTTTATTGGTGAGGAAATTGCCAAGTCGCAGGATCTTACTTACATTTTGAAACACGAACAAATCCATGTGCAAAGGTGGCATTCAGTAGACGTACTGTTAGCCGATGTGTTTAGAGCTTTGTTTTGGATTAATCCGGTGGCCTGGTTTTACCGATCAGCGCTGCGGCATGCTACCGAATTGGAAACGGATTATCTGGTGACACAAGTGGTGGACCGATCCCGGTATGCGAATTTACTGATCAAACTTTCTGGCTCCTCTCGCGCTGAATATATTCTAAATAATTTTAGTGCGCTTAGGGTAAAAAGCAGATTATCTCAAATGGTAAAACCTATTGACAATAAGTGGTTCATTGCGCTGGTTACAGTACTGTTCACCGTCGGAACCTCTTTTTTTATGGTTTCTTGTCAAATCGAACCTGAAGACACCTCCATAGGGACAGGTGTACTTGGTGATCTTAAAAGTATCACCAGCACTTTTACGAGTCATCAACACGATACACAAGAAAAGAACGCCAGAATTGTAGCCGTGGCCACGTTTAATACAGATGGAAGTTTGGATGAGTTTAACCAGCATTTGACTTATCCTTACAATCTGGAATACGTGGAATCACGTAACTTTTGGACCTCACCTGATCCTCTGAATTTACATTTTATTATGGATGGTTTGGATTTGGAATACGCTGAGAACAATCTTCTTTATGGCAATACATGGCCTGGTAAATTTGCAGAAACGGTTAAAATTGGGCACCCGAAATTTCAAAGTAATGAATGGCGTCAATACGAAAGCGCTATTGATTATGGCACGAATAACCTGCCGAAAAAAATTGTAACCTCCAGTCGTATGTTTTTGCGAAATGTTAGCACGGCAGATTGGATTGAGGAGTTTACGTATGAAAATGGAAAAGTGTCAACCTCTAAAAGGAGTTATAACTATGAGTTTAAAGAAAGTGAAGAAGAGAAAATTAAAAGTAAATGGGTGGGATTAGAAGAACCGGCCCAAGTCGAATATAAGTATAAAGATGATAATTTGATTTCAGTGAGCCACAGAAGGCGTACCATCGCGTTTTCCTACGAAAACAACCTGTTGGTAAGTTCCGAACTATGGATTGGAGAAACGCTCTACAACACGCGACGCTATACCTACCATGAAAATGGCCTAAAAAAACAGACAGATATTTTCAACCTGTACGGGGAACCTGAATATACCATTCATTATAGCTACGAATTTTATGAATAGATAACCAGGTGATGACGTGCCGTCATGCAAAATCTTTTGTTCATTCCTGTAATTTTTGGTATCGTTTAAGCTTGTAAGCAGTAGACAGGAGAGTTAATCCTATTGTCGTTAAAAAGAACAACACCACCTATTCTCGCGATCAACGGCTGCGTCTCTACCCGGAGTTCGGTACTCTGCAACTTGAGAAAGAATACAAAAATCAAAAAAACTGCAAAAGCTGATTGCACTTGCGCGCATTGTACTTCTTAAGAAGTATTAATGATAATCCAAAAGCATATAATCAACTTGACCTACAAATTAGTTGAACGCCATGTGCTTTTATATGAGTAGAAACAAATTAAATACTAGTCTATTAATCATTTTTTTAGGTATTGTAAGTTCGTGTGTTTCTTATAAACCGTATGCAACAAAAGTTAATCTCACAGAGGAGTCTGATGTAGATTACTCCATAGTTTTTTACAGCGGGTCATATGATAAAACAAATACTTCAAAAGGATTTAACGGGCTCAAACGTCAACTTTCTGATGCAGATGCTTTGTTTATCGTTGGCAATATGTCTCCCAAGAAAGGGGTACCCGATAGTACCGCCGATAAAAACTGGCATCGGGCTCAAAAGACGTTGGATGCCGACGTAAACCTCATCAATGATTTTTCAGGAGATACTTACATTCTTCCAGGACTCAACGAATGGGCGGGCGGAAGAACAAAAGGCTATAACCGGGTTTTAAATTTTCAGTCTTATCTACAAGGTGCACTACGTGATTCCGTTAATATATTTCCTTCCGGTGGCTGCCCAGGTCCGGTGGAAATTGAGATTAGTCCAGGTATCGTAGCTCTTTTTATAGACACCCAATGGTTTTTACATCCTTACGACAAACCAGATCCTACTGAATGCGGAAGAGAGGATGATTTAAGCTACATCGTTGAGCTAGAAGATGCGATACGACGTAATGAAAATAAGAAGGTGATTGTAGTGGGCTATCATCCCATCTTTAGTAACGGTGAAAGAGGAGGATATTTAAGCGCCAAATATCATCTCTTCCCACCGGTCCTAGGTTCGATCTATGCCTGGTATAAGTCAAAAGTAGGAGGCCCTCAAGACTTACGAGATTTTAACTACAGAGCCATTAGAAGTTATCTTAAAAGGTTATTTGCCACTCACTCAAATTTAATTTACTTGTCGAGTCATGAGTCAGCGCTACAGCACTTTGAGTACGAGAAGGTAAATTTTCTGACTACTGGGGCACTGCACGATCGCGTTAGAGTGGCTAGAGATAAGGGGGAATCTTTTGCGCAAGGGACTGAAGGCTTCGGTAGCCTAAAATTTTATAAAAATGGAGATGCATTTGTGGAGTTCTGGGATAGCTCTGCCGAAACACCTACCATGGTGTATCGAAAGAAACTCTTCAACCATATTTACCGTCCTGCTTCGGAAAATTTAGATGATTTTTACGCCGACCTTAATTATCAGGGACAATATAAGAGTGCGGTGGCCACTACCAAACTAGAGAGGGAAAAGAAAAATCCAGGCATGCTCGGTCATAATTATAGGAAAGAATGGGGTACAGAGGTTAAGGACGTAAGAGTTTTTGATATTCGTCAAGAAAAAGGAGGATTAAAAATTTTAAAGAAGGGGGGTGGGCTTCAAACAAAATCTCTTCGCCTTGAAGATGCCTCGGGAAAACAATATGGATTACGATCTATCGAAAAATTTCCCGACAAAGCTGTTCCTGCGGCTCTCAGGGGCACTGTGGTGGGCGGCCTGGTTTCAGATCAAGTTTCAGCTTCTCATCCCTACGGGGCATTCGTAATTCCCGAAATGGCCGATGCCGCTGGGGTATACCACACGAACCCGGAGTTAGTGTATTTACCCAATGATCCTCGCCTCGGTAAATACAGGGAAGACTTCGGAGATGGATTGTATTTGTTTGAAGAACGGCCGGCAGGTGATGAATGGAAGGACAGTGACTTCTTTGGAAATCCCGACGATATTGTAAGCACCTTCGATCTTATTGAAAAGCTTCAAAAAAATGATAAACACATCATAGACGAAGATCATGTACTTCGATCGCGCTTGTTTGATATCCTAATTGGCGATTGGGATCGCCACGAAGATCAATGGCGGTGGGCAAAGTTTGACCTTGAAGATGACAAAAAGTTATATCGGCCTATACCACGGGATCGGGATCAGGCCTTTTTCTGGTCTGACGGAAGCTTAATGAAATTTGCAAGCCGTAAGTGGGGTCTACCGAAGTTCCAGGGTTTTCACGATGAAATTAGAGACATAGAGGGATTAGAATTTAACGCCAGATTCTTTGATAGGACATTTTTGATCCAAAAAACCCGAGAAGAGTGGATTAGTATGGCTAAAGAAATTCAGACGGCTGTAACAGATGAAGTAATCGAAAGTGCAATCCGAAAATGGCCCGAGGAAATTTATGCTATTAACGGCGTGGTAATCGAGAACAAACTCAAAAAGAGAAGGGATGATCTTGTTACATATGCGAATCAATATTATGCCTTCTTAGCAGAGGAGGTTGATATAGTGGGTAGTGATAAGGCGGAGCTTTTCGAAGTAAAACGATTAAGTAATGAGCAGACTGAGGTTACCGTCTTCCGTATCAAGGAAAAATCGGGAGACATCAAATTTAAGTCCTATCACAGAGTTTTTAATGCCTCCGAGACGAATGAGATAAGGTTATTCGGACTGGGAGATGATGATCGGTTTACACTATCGGGAGAGGTAAACAAGGGTATCAAAATCAGAATAATAGGAGGAAAGGGAAAAGATATCATATCAGATAACTCGAAAGTGAAGGGGGTTAGAAAAAGAACCGTTCTTTATGACACCGAGCAAGGGACTGCCGTTACTGGTGGTAAAGAATTGAAAGTCAGAACCTCTGACACTCAGGAAAATATTAATCAATACAATCGAAAAGCTTTCAAATACGACGTGCTGTCGCCTGCTCTTGCGTTTGGTTTTAACCCTGACGATGGGATCTACTTTGGCGGGGGTTTTACTTTTATGAATCACGGTTTTAGAAAAGCGCCTTTTGCGATGAAACATACTGCTACCATTTCGCTGGCTCCCCGATCGGGATCTTATGAGTTCAGGTACCGTGGTACTTTCGCTCAAGTCTTCGGTAAATGGAATGCACAGTTGAATTTGGACATTTTAGAGCCTAGTTACGGCGATTTCTTCTATGGATTCGGCAATAAATCCGAGGAAATTGACGATCTAATCGACGATGATCGCCAGTTCTACAATGCCAGATATACACAGTGGGTTTTTGGACCGAGTTTTATCAGGGAGATAAACGAAATTCACAGATTTGAGATTGGTGGCTTTGTCAGGCAAGTCGAGTTAACTACTGGGCTTAATGATGAAGAACCTAATCGATTTATTACGCAGTATGAAGATAGAATAGGTCTCGCGGAAGGTGATTTGTCTTTATTCGATAATTCCAGATGGTACATTGGACCACGTTTTAGCTACTCGCTGGACAATACAAATTTGAATGGGTTTCCGAGTAGAGGGTTAAGATGGAATGTGGCAGCCAGAGCTGTAAATCAGCTTAGCGACGAGGAAAATAACTATCAGGCCGTAGAAAGTGATATCTCTACCTATATTACCTTAGCTAAATCTGGCCAATTTAAAGTGGTGTTAGCACAACGTGTTGGAGGAGGGGCCAACTTTGGTGATTTCGAATTTTTTCAGGCGCAACGCCTAGGCGGAGTTAATTTTGTAAGAGGTTTCGCGAAGGCAAGATTTACCGGAGACGAAAAACTGTTCTCCAATACGGAAATTCGAATAAAACTTGCCGATTTAAGGACACCCATATTTCCAGTGGCCGTGGGTATTCATGGTCTTTTTGATATAGGACGAGTTTGGACGGATCAGGAAGATGTTGAATTCAGAGACGATTCCATAAGTACTTGGCACAGAGGGTTTGGGGGTGGTTTCTGGTTATCACCATTTTTGGGGCAGATCGTTTTGTCTTCAGAAATTGCTTTCAATGATGAGGAGGACTCAGCTTTCTACGTACGTGTTGGCTTCTTATTTTAAGCTGAATAGGTTAATCATCACAGTTAATAAAACAAAATTTAAAATAACACACCATGAAAAAGATAATAGGTTTATGCTTTGTGATTCTCTTTTCTACCCTTTATACATTCGGTCAAAATCCAGAAGAGATTGCTATTTTTCAAAATTTTTTCGGTCTTGAAAAAAAGGCAATAGTTAAAAAAATTATGAAGCTCGAAAAACAGCAAGCCGATAGTTTTTGGCCGCTTTACAATGAGTATGAAGAACAACGGAAAAATATCGGGAAGCGACACATTGAATTGATAGATGATTACGCCAAAAACTACTTTGATCTATCGGATGATAAAGTGGATGAAATGTTTAAACGCTATGTTAAAATTGACAAAGACTTTAATAAATTAGTTATAAAGTACCACTCGAAGGTTAAAAAATCGGTAAATACTAAAATCGCCGCACAGTTTTTCCAACTTGAGAATTATTTTGCCGATTTAGTTAATGTACAGATTGCGGCGGAAATACCGAGCATAGGGGAGTTAAAATGACTTAGCTTATCCGAGAAACAAGCGAAACAACGTAGAATTTCAGATAGTCCGAAATACCCGTTATTTAAGCTTGACTTACGTGAGGACTAGTCATAATACTACCGCAGGACTCCAGCGTTTGCTTTTTAGCCCTTCATGCCCTAAGCATCTCTCCTAAACATAATGATACTTAGGCTGACGTACTCGTTCATACCGGCATCATGGACCCCTAGTACGCTGTCAAAATTGAAGGTCATCTTTCGTGATTATGACCTAAAATATTCATTTGGTTTCTTTTGACCGTGTCTTGGTTTTAAATCCAATTCCTTAGCAAACGGTTTAACTTAGCCTGAGTACGATATAAAAAAACCTACCTACAGCGTCATGACGGAATTTTTCTTCTACGCTTTACTTAATAAGGAAGAAAAATGTCCGGAATCTTACGGCCTAACACCAGGATGTACCGGATAAAATCATCTTTTCTGAAAACTAAAGCTGATTTTTCCGGCGTTATCGCCAGAAATTATATCGAACTCACGTTAACTTGTCGTCCCTTAAAATCGATATAACTACCTGTTTATCAACATGTTTAGGGGTGATATTTGTGGATAATTTCTGCAAGGAAATGCTTATATTGGGTTGAAAACCTTGCAGAAATGTTACAGGAAAATTTAAGCGATCAAAACC
>JBCCIX010000175.1:0-8459 GCA_039028075.1 Bacteroidota bacterium
CGCAGATTTTTAAAAGCACTAACAAAAGAATCCTGAAGGATATCTTCGGCATCATTAACATCTTTAATTATACGTAAACACGTATTGAACATCGCTTTACTGTACGCACGATACAGTTCCTTGTGGGCATAAGCATCACCTAAAAGGCATCGATCAATAAGATCACGATGAATGTTATGAACCTCTTCTCCCAACCGGCTGCTATCTAAAAGAAAGACTCATGCCGAAAAAAGAGGTTGCACAGGTCAAGAATTATTTTTCAAGTTCTGCCTTTTGTTGCTTCGCTAACTCAAAATCAGGGGCAATTGCCAACGCTTCATCGTAAAAGGTATTGGCACCGGCCTTATCACCATTCGCAGCACCGATCATGCCCTTTAGCGTAAGCAACGATGCTTTGATAGGGAATTCCTTTTGTTCATTATTAGCTAGCGTATACACACTGGTCAATTCCTCCGATTCTTTCTTACTTAGTAGTATGTCAACATTAGTTCTTGACTCAGCATATTTCGCCAGATCATACTGTAAGAAAGCCATCTTGTACAGGGTGTTGTAGTCATCTGTATTGAGATACAGTGTTTCATAGTTCGACAGTGCTTTTTCCTTGATGCCCAGGTTTTCGTAGCTGATGGCAGCAATTTCCAGAGCGCCGGTATGATTGGGCTTTATGGAAAGAATATCATTAGCGGAGAGCACGGCAGAAGCATACTGTTGTCCCTGAATGTAAAGCAGGGAAAGCGAATACAAAATAGAGTCGTTCTGAGGGTTCTCCACTAACATGTTATACAACGCGTGTTTCGCCACATTGTAATCATTGTATCGAATAGCTGCTTGATACGTGCGGGCATAATGCGAGGAAAAAATTTGTGAAGCAGACATGGTCTGTGGTTGCGTTGGCTCTTCTTGAGCCAGCGTAAAGTGACCGGTAATTATTAATAAAAAAATAGTAAAGTATTTCATGCGTCCCATTCTAAAAAATTTGCCAAAGCTATCATATTTAGTTTACTAATTCCAAACCTTTTTGTTTTCCCAGTTCGATCATCAATTCCCATGCCGATTCTTTACTGTTCTTGATCTCACCCTCTAAAATTGCTTCTTTTATGCTTTCTTTGATATCTCCGATGGTGCGCCCTGGTTGGATATTAAAAGCACTCATAATTTCTTCGCCAGAAATGGGAGGTTGAAAATTTCTGATGCTGTCCTTTTTTTCAACTTCGGCGAGTTTTTTTTCAACGAGGTTAAAATTCTCAAGATAGCGATTAACCTTATTCGGGTTCTTGGAAGTAATGTCTGCTCTACACAATTTCATTAAATCTTCTATATCCTCTCCGGCTTCGAATAATAATCGGCGTAGCGCGGAGTCGGTAATCTCTTTTTTTACTAGCGCAATGGGTCTTAGGTGCAGTCTCACCAGCTTCTTCACGTAGTGCATTTTTTCATTGAGAGGGAGTTTTAGCTTTCGGAAAATTTTGGGGACCATTCTAGCCCCTTTATCTTCATGCCCGTGAAACGTCCATCCTACTGCAGGATTGAATCTTTTGGTAGCTGGTTTGGCTATGTCATGAAGAATAGCTGCCCAACGCAACCATAGATCGTCTGTCATTTTGCATAGATTATCCAAAACCTGTAGCGTATGATAGAAATTATCCTTATGCGACTTTTTATTTATGGTTTCTACCCCGTAAAGATCAACCATCTCCGGGAATACCCGCTCGAGCAATCCCGACTGAAACATTAATTTAAATCCGTAAGATGGTACCGGAGACAAAATGATCTTATTAAGTTCGTCCGTAATGCGCTCCTTAGAAACAATCTCAATGCGTGCTGCATTCTTTATAATGCCCTCATAGGTAGCCGCTTCGATATCAAAATTCAACTGCGACGAAAACCGGATCGCACGCATCATCCGCAAAGGATCATCAGAAAAAGTAATATCGGGGTCCAGAGGAGTCCTTATGATATTGTTTTTTAAGTCAGCCCGACCATTAAACGGGTCTATGAGCTTTCCGTAATCTGCCGAAGTAACACCGATACCCATTGCATTAATAGTGAAATCACGCCGATTTTGATCATCTTCAAGCGTACCATCTTCCACAATAGGTTTTCTAGAATTTCGACGGTAAGATTCCTTTCGAGCGCCCACGAACTCTACCTCCCAATCATGTATCCTGAGCATAGCGGTGCCATAGTTTTTAAACACATTTAGCTTGGTGTCTACCCTTTTAGCAACCGCGTTAGCTAACGATATGCCGCTACCGATACAAACAAAATCAAGGTCTTTAGAAGGTCTTCCTATAAGCATGTCGCGAACCCAACCCCCAACCACATAGGTTTGTAGCCCCAGTCGGTCGCTTTCTTCGGATACAATGGCAAATATAGAATTGGCATCAAGCGTTGACCTGTAGTTCATGAGTTCTACCTTATTTATCGCCACAAAGTTAGAACTAAAGACGGATTTAGACGATAACGTTACTTGATGAAGGTCGGACAAGGTATGAATTTATCCTTTTTCTTTACGCGCGACGACCGAAATGACATATCAAGGTTATATTTTAGTGATACCTCGTGGGCCCCTCCTCCTATATTCCCTAATTCTGAAACGGTAAAATCGTAGCTATACCCGATTTCCATCTGGTCGAAACGCATACCTAGGATCAGTACCACGGCATCCTGGCTAATATTATCTTTTACATTCTGTTGTACGGGTATACCTCGGTACCACAACCCGATCATGACCGGCTCATACAAAAAGTGAAGCCCTATATCCAGTTGGTCAAACTCACCTTGTCGTTGATAGACAAACGAAGGTGAAAGACTCGAACTGCGTTCCTTCTTAAACAAACCAGAGTACAGCGGAACCCGAAACCCCGCATGTATTGATGTTTTCATAGGAATACTACTTTCCTCTCCCAGCAATGACCGATTTGGTGTATTGATATGACTAGCAGAAAATCCGGCCCAGAATGTTTTATTATAAATCAATAGTCCCGTTCCGAAATCAAAGTAACTGGCACGACCTAGATCATTGACTTGAAGATCCTGCGTTGGAACCTGCCCATCATTTTGAAATTCAAGTTGGTCACCAAATACCAAACGATTGTAATCAATATCACGCTGACCATAACCAAAGTAAAGCCCAGGTGTAATGATCCATTTATTAGAAAGCTGCACTTTATAAGAATAAACAAAGTTAGCAGTGGTGGATCTCAATCCCGCAGAACCCGCTTTATCTGCGACTAACAGTAGTCCGATACCACTTTTCAGATCTGACATGTGATAGTCATAGGAAAAAGCGTACGTTACAAAACCATTTGCAATATTTGGCCATTGATTTCTATAGTTGGCCATAAACCTATGGTCAGATCCAGTGCCGGCAAACGCAGGATTCAAATAAATAGGGGCGGCGTAATACTGCGAAAAATGAGGATCCTGGCTGAATACTTCAGACAAAATGCATAAACCTAAACCCATGAGCCACAGTTTTTTCATCGTATCAGATTTACGTCTCCGGTGCGTGCGGTGGTCTCACCACTCTCGAAAACAAGATTCAGCCTGTAGACGTATACATCCTGCGGGCAGAGTTTTCCGTTGTAATAGCCGTCCCATCCTACATTCTTATCGCTAGTCTCGAACAATAACTCACCCCAGCGATTAAAAATCAACATTTCAAATTCTTTGACCCCCTGAGTTAGTGGTAGAAACACATCGTTGACACCCCCTCCGGGTTGTCCACCGGAGCTACCCAAAGGATTAGGAGTAAATGCATTGGGTACCAATAGTCTGCCCCCGGTCTTTGCCTGTACCACCCCCTCTTGTCGGGTCGTATCCCTACAACCATTTGAACTGGTAGCTACCAGTGTAATATCGTAAACACCCTCTTCCTGGTAAAAATGTTGGGGTTCAGGTTCAGTAGAGGTGGTACCATCACCAAAATCCCAAAGAAATGTACTGGCGCCAAAACTGTTATTGTCCGTAAAAAGAGGTTGATCAGGAATAAGTACAACGAATGGCCTTACACTGAACTCCGCAGTGGGGCGCTCGAATACCTCAATTATCAGTGGTTTAGTCTCGCGAATAGTGTCTCCCAAGATGTTTGTCGCGCTAAGGCTCACGGTATAAACACCCGGTTCAAAATAGGTGTAGGTGGGATTTACAGCTCTTGATGCTCCTTCATTAGCTCCAAATCGCCAGAAATAACTGGCAGAATCTGCAAATTGAGATAGGTTAGTAAATTGAACCGTTAGCGGAGCACAACCCGCAGGCGGATCATAATCAAAATCTACAATAGGAGGTATAGGATTAATAATGATGGTTTGAGTGGCGGTCTCAATGCATTCTTCATTCGTTACCCTGAGTATAATAGTATACGTACCGAATGTAGTGTATTCGTGACTATCGATATCGGGATCCATGGAAGTGGTGCCATCCCCGAAATCCCATCTGTATTCCCATGGACCTACGTTAGTTGTATTAACAATGCTAACAGCCCTATTGGGCAGCGTCTGTGTACTGGGACTAGCCGTAAAACTGGCATTGATAATTTCGCGCTCAGGTACGGTGACGTTTTGAGATGCCGTAGGACTTTGGCATGAAGCAAAATTTTCAGTCTGCAAAGTGACCGTTACATCCTGGATTACGGCATTTTTATTGAGTACGTACTCAAATTCTGCCCCTAACGCACCAGATGATAGTATAACTGGGCCATTTATAGTGATTTCCCAATTGTACCGACTTAATCCTTTCGCGAGCGCTTCAAACCTAAGTCTCATGACTTCGCAATCGAACTGTAACGTATCGATGATGAAATCAGCATTTGGCGTCGGGTTTACTCTGATTAATCGAGTGGAATCCCTGGAACAATTGTTTGGCAGTGTAGTCCTTAGCGTGACTAGAAAGTCCTTAATAGCCTCCGTATCATTTGCGAAGTTGTAAGAGAAAAATGGATTGGCACCCGTATTTTGCTGATCTAGCAAGCCACTATCATCACTAATGGACCAGATATATGAACTTGGGTTTAAAGACTGCGTTTCTGAATCTACTTCAAAGTCGACACTTACAGGGCTACAGTTATCATCGAAGGGTGAATAGTTCAATGCTATAAACCCTGAGCGTGGTCCCGGTTCCACCACTATATCAAGTGGAACACTGACCGCTTCGCAGTTATTGACTGTGATCGCTTTAAGCCTGACCCGGTAGATTATAGGAACTGTGGTAAGGTTTTCAAATGATCTGAGATACTGATCGGAAAATCCCGGATCTGACGGCTTTTGGATTGAATCCGTAATGAACCCGGAACCGGCATCTATTTCCCAAATGTAGTGCTGAATCACATCAGGCTGAAAGCCAACTCCATTATTGGTAAAAGTAATATCCAAAAGACTGCACCCTCCAGGACTACTGGCAGTGATATCCGCAATGGGTGCCGGATCTACGATTACTGGAATGACCGTAAGGCTTTCACAATTGTTTTGAACGGTCACAATGCGAAGCGCAACATCATACGTTCCGGCACCACCCAGATCTCGATCAAATAAGGTTTGATTGTCAAACGTCGGATCCTTAGTGAAGGTAACACCATCGTAATTGAAATCCCACTCCCATGCTGTGATCATTTCTCCGTTGATACTAGCTAAGGTTGACAGATCTTGAAAACTGGTCAATTCGCCTTCGCAGACTCTTGTCGCACTAAAATTGGCCTCCGGATTCGGATAAACAACAACCTCCACCTCATCGATCGACTCACAGTCCGTGGCATCATCAAGAACAATAAGTCGCACGCGGTAAACTCCTACGTTGTTAAAAACTTCATCAAAAGGACCAAGCTGGGTTGATGAAAACCCCCCGGCACCAGGCTCTTCTCGTACTAAGGCGTTGTTTTCATCGTAAAACTCCCATCTCCATCGTGTTAAAGCATTGATCGTACCTGTGGATATATCATTCAGCCTAACGTCAAAATTTTGAGGATTCGCCACATCCTGACAGAACAACCCCGATATGGGATTATTACCAAGATCGCTAATGCCAATTTGTGCGATCACTGAAGGTGATACAGTGATCACCCGCTCATATACTTCAATGCAACTGCTTTGTGCGGTCGGGTTTTCTGCAATCAATCTAATTAGCTTCTGGCCGGCAGTGGTATAAACATAGGTGGGATTGTTATCCGTACTGCTCGCAAGTAGTGTAACCCCGGTCGGATCGTCATAAAATTCCCAATCAAAATTTAGACCACCCGCTCCGGCGGTCAGGTTATCAAAATAAATGGTTTCACCAATACAAAATATATCTGTTATAGCCCCCGATGCATCATCTTCCCGCGTAATGAAATTAGGTTCAGGCGCTTCAACAATCACAATGTAGGCGGTGGTAGAAATGGCATCTTCATAATTGGGATTAGCAGCATCACCATTCCACGGATTACAGATGTTCCAGTTGAACATCGTAATCTCAAACCTATTGCCGATAAGGTTGAGGGCGTTGGCCGGGGCATTCATCGGAAATGTCTGAGAATTTGGGCCGTTTGCAGGGAAGGGAACCATATCTATGGGTCCAAAATAGCCTGCGGTTACCATTAGACCTGCGGTGCCACGAGTTTGCTGTGCCACCAGATTACCCGTCCCATTGGTTAGCCCCTGCGTAACTCCATCTATTAAAGATAAGTCCAAGATAGTAGCGGCAGGATTATGATTAGTACCATACACAAATTGCACATGTCTCGGCTGTTCATTGGGTCTATCCGGCTCCACCATAACATTGCAGTTAAACTCGGAGTTATCGGTGAAAATGGCGTTCACCACGGGGTTGTTAAAACAAACTTCATAGTCGACCGGATTTATAAATAATTGTGCATTGGCTTGCTCATCCGTTCCCCAAAAAAAAGCTGTTTGAACCTCCTCAGAGGTAGGACAAAGCACTCCATTAATGTAGATATAAGCCGTGGGAATAATCGTACACTGCCCATCATTGTCAAAATAGGTAAAGTTCGGAGCCGATGCTGTGAACTCGTCATTGCCAGCGCCAGCAACCAGGCCGTTTCCGGTATTGATAACATCAATGGTATTCCCAGGATCATTCCATTCGAACCTGATCTCTATATCGTTAGGGTTCTGGGGGGTATTGAAGAAATAAGTGATTGTAAAATCCGTAACAGTTACGGGAGCACAGTCCTGATCTGTATTAAATGTGATATCTATCTGCGGTCGAAGAGAACTGCATTGACCATAAAGCTCCAATGAGTAGCATACAACATAAAAGATACTTATGAATAAACTTACTTTACTTCGCATAGTGATTTTAATGGAATCAAACCATAAAAAACCACAATAGACACTATGTATACTTGGTACTAAGGAATTGGAACCCAGCGATTTAGGTAAAAAATTATGTTATCGCCAAACTGCTGTTGTGAGCTATAAACGACCTAGATGCGCGATGAATATTTAGCCGAGCGCTTAGTTCCAGAAGCCCTCTTTTCGCGTGAATGTGGGGCAAGGGATTAACTTATTCTTACGCTTTACCCCTCTTCGTAAGGGCTTGGCTACAAACTCATAAATCAAGGACATTTCATGGGCCCCACCTACTCGTGTTTCTAGCTGAGAAATGGTAAAGTCATAGCTGTAGCCTACCTGAAAACCGTTAAACTGTAAGGAGAGTATAAAAATTAATGCGTCCTGCTTAACCTCTCTATCCTCGGTATCCAATAATTGAAACGGTCTTGGCGTGGGCACACCACGGTACCAAACCCCAATACCGATAGGGTCAATATGATATTGTAATCCAACATCAAGCTGCGAAAATGTATCCCCTTGTCTTCGATAAACGAACGATGGGGTAAGATAAGACACTCTACTTATAGTTCTAGGACCATTGTATAAAGGTATGCGCATCCCGCCGTGCAAATTATATCGGATCGGCAACCTACTTTCACCCGCTATCAGCGAAGTGTTAGGTCGGTTAATATGATAGGCGCTAAGACCTATCCATAAGTTGCGGTTATAAAGAATAGCCCCGGAGCCAAAATCAAAGTATTGTTCGTTATCGATTCTCAAGGCAGTATTGTCAGACGTGCCATTCTGGTTACTCGCCAGTTCATCGCCGAACCTCAGTTTAAATGCATCAATGCCTTGCCAACCGTAACCAAAGTAAATACCGGGCGAGAAAACCCAGTTCTGATTAAGTCGAACTTTATAGGAATAAAGAAGCCCTGCATTTGTTGTTCTCCAGCCACCGGAACCTTGCAGATCTGTAGTGGCCATTAAACCAAATCCGCTATTCAGTTCCCCGATAAACATTTCATAAGAAACGGCGTACGTAGCAAAAGTTTGAGGTAGGTTAGGCCATTGTAGCCTGTGATTAACCACTAAACGCTGTTGAGGCGTTATACCTGTAAATCCGGGATTAAGATATAATGGGGCATTATAAAATTGTGAAAACTGTGGATCCTGGCCGAAGAGGGAATTTCC
>JBCCIX010000176.1:0-8402 GCA_039028075.1 Bacteroidota bacterium
GTTTTACGATTGGCTGATTGGTAGTCGCCTTAACATTTTTTCCACCTGAGAGTGATTACCCGTAAAGGATACTTGCAGGTCTCCTTTGTACTTAATTAAGGCATTAAAAATTTTTAACACTGCCCCTAACTTGACCCCATCCACAGCTCTTATTTCAAGCTTAATGGATTGAGATTCGCTAATTGCTCTGAGCGCTGTAGAAATAACAAGTCCGTCTGAATAATTATCTAAATCATACAGCGTAAACCCATCTGGTTTATTTGGAGAATGGACTGTAAAGCCAATCGGATCCTCAATTAAATTGACGATTAAATAGAGGTTAATCATCTATCAACTACAAACCTAAAGGACTTAGCGTTTTCACCGGCTTCCGTTGTAACAAATAAATAAAGTCCGTCTGCTAAAAAGCTTATGTTGATTCTATTGTCTACTCCGGCATCCATAACTTCGGCTTGCGTAATTCTTTGTCCATTAGATGAAACAATAAATCCAAGTACCCTTTTAGGGGTTCTGAAAAAAACTTCACTTTGGGCGATTGCCGGATTAGGATAGATTCCCGAGGTAAGTTCAGGTAATGGCTGTACTTCAGCGCCTGTATTTCGCAAAATGGTAATTCCCCCCTGACCTGTTCCTAAAATGAGGGCAGGCTTATCTTCATTAAAAAGATTTACAGCCCGTGCCACTAACCGAGTGCCTACATTTAATGAGGTCTGATCCGGGTTCGTCGGTATTTCAAATAAGATTGGCTCACCTTCGACATCACTGTTGATCGCACCTTTAAAATCACTGAACCAGCTTATATTCCCTCTTTCATCTGCGGCGATTAGATCTAGAGTGCCATCTCCGTTTAAATCCGTAATATCTACACTTGTATTGGTAGTGAATGGACTCACTCCGAAACCTAAAAATTCTTCATCTTCCAAAACGAAAGAAGGAAGCTCTGACGAACCCTGGTTTCTGTAGTATTCTAAGCGCCCACTTCTCTTTCCAATCAAAAGATCTTTAATACCATCACTGTCGACATCAACCACTTTGAAATTTTCCGGGCTTACGGTTGTGGAAAGGGTAAAAAGTTCTTGAGGCATCGGCTCTAGTTCGAGGCCAAAAGTTGAGGTATTTTTAAAGTAAATGATAGATGTACTAAAGTCAGCTGTGCTGGTTCTACTGAGCACCAGATCTGTAGTACCGTCACTGTCAACATCTTCGAAGTCAGGTTTTACATTTATGTAGTTTAGCTCGGATAGATTTAAAAAATCTAAATCTCTCAATTCAAACAAGGGTTGTGCGGCATTTCCTATGTTCTCATAGAATTTTAAGGTAGCCACAAAACCAACGTTAAAATCAATAGTATTACTTACAAAAAGATCCAGGTCACCGTCCCCTTCAAGGTCGAAGAAAGCGGGGACTGCGTTTTCCCCAAAATCAAGCATTTGATCTTGCAAAAAGTCTCTTTGTACCAATTGAAAATCAGGATGTGTGGTCGAGCCCGTATTTTTATAAAACCAACTGGATTGCTCAAAATTAACATTGAAGCCAATGTTTGCCGGTAGATTAGGAGCAACGATAAGATCGCGTAGGCCATCAAAATCCACGTCTTCGTAATAAGCCGCCGGGAACGAGAATAACTGGACCGGGTCTTGAGGATTTGGAAATAAAGTGGAATTAGTTACCATGAGCGCATCAGAGGCGCTACCTTCATTAACTAACAAATTAAGCAAATTACAGTCTTCTTCGCTGACAATGGCTTCCTGGTCACCGTCATTATCAAGATCAAGAGTCAATAAAGATTTACCAGCCTGATGCTGGGTTCTACCTCCAATGGGGGAACTGCACTCATCGCCTCCAAACACGATTTGTTCACAGAGACATTGTTCAAATTCCCCCCATGATTGGGTAATGAGCTCTAATTGAAGCGAATCACAAGTTCCAGTGCGCTCGATACTAAAGTTTTTATGAAATTGGATGGTTGATTCGGTGAATTGGAAGTTGAGTATATCCAAATCACCGTCCCCATCTACATCGGTTATGGAAGGGATATCACTCGAGTTCAATTGTAAGTTTATTGGGCCTGATAAGCCTAGCGTACGAAGGGGAGATTGTAGACCTCTTTCGTCAAATAGGCGCCATTTTAACCCCTCGGAATCGCTAACGTTTTGGTAGACGAGAATACCCAGTGGATCTCTTGCAAACAGGTCTTTCTTTCCATCGCAATCATAATCCCTAAGCAAGATCCAATTTCGTAAGTTATCAGGAAACTGATCGGAATAATCAAACGTCGGTTCATAGGCATTGCCTATATTTCTGAATACATTAACCTTAGAGGAAGAACGATCAAATATGACTAAATCTTGCAGGCCATCCTGGTCGACATCCATGGTATTATATTGCCCTGAATTGAGCCCACCGGTCCACGGAAAATCCAGGGGCGTGTCATTTTCTATAACTTCGATAGACTGATCGATCCTATATACCTGTCCATTAAGGGTATGGCATGCAATTAAAAGCAACAAAGGCAATAGCTTTTTCAGTGTCATATATGTCTAATCTAGAAAATGAACGCTTAGTTCAAATTGGGCTTTTTAAAAATAGTATCTATTTTTCGCACTAGATAATTTATAATCCAATAAAAGACTTATTGGGTAAAAAAAGGTTGTAGTAATGTAAGCAAAGAACCCCTAAAATGATCGAAGGACTGTACCAAAGATATCTTGACACCCCTGAAATATCAACCGATACGCGAAGTATCGCAGCGGGCTCCATTTTTTTTGCCTTGAAAGGCCCAAACTTTGATGCCAATAAATTTGCGGCTCAGGCTTTAGAAAAAGGCGCGTCATATGTGGTGGTAGACGATCCCGAAGTGGTTAAAAATGATCGTTACCTTCTGGTAGATGATGTGCTTCTTACCTTGCAGGCCCTAGCCCGGCACCATCGCGCTCAATTAACCATTCCTGTCATCGGTTTAACTGGCTCTAACGGCAAAACCACCACTAAGGAATTGATAAATGTAGTATTGGCCACTCAATATAGCACCTATGCTACCGAGGGTAATCTAAATAACCATATTGGTGTACCCCTGTCGGTACTTTCCATAGGGGAGTCGCACGACATAGCTATCATTGAAATGGGCGCTAATCATGTAGGTGAAATAGCGCTGCTAAGCTCCATTTGCAAGCCAAGCCACGGCCTGATCACCAATATCGGGAAGGCGCATCTAGAAGGTTTTGGAGGTATTCAAGGGGTGATTCGCGGTAAAAGTGAGCTTTACCAACACTTGATTAATGTAGATGGCACCGTATGGATAAACTCCAACAGTCGTGAATTGTCCAATATGGCCAAACGATTTAAAAATCCACTGATGTACGCTAACCCCGGAGATTACTACCACTGTGAATTATTGGCCGCAGAACCTTTTTTAAAAATAAAAACGGAAGAGGGGCACACCATAGATTCAAATCTAACCGGTAAGTATAACTTTGATAATGTAGCGGTGGCCCTAGCCATTGGAAAATTTTTCGCAGTTGATCCGTCATTATCAGCTGCTGCCTTAAGCCATTATGAATCCACAAATATGCGCTCGGAGCTTATACAAAAAGGCTCAAACCATATTATCCTTGATGCTTATAATGCGAATCCCGATTCGATGAAAGTAGCTGTTGAGAATCTTGCCTTCCAAAAGAAAGACAAGAAGGTTGTGATATTGGGTGATATGAAAGAGCTCGGAGAAGAAAGTGATTTGGAGCATCGCAAGCTGGGAGAGCAGCTGGCTGACATTGAACTTGATCAGATATTGCTCTGTGGAGAACTGATCAAGCCCGCAAAAGAAGTTTTAGATAATGCGTTGTACTTCACAAGCCGAAATGAATTACAAGCGCATCTACGCCAAAATCCAATTCAGCATAGTCTAATACTGATCAAGGCATCAAGAAGTATTGGGTTGGAGAAGGTCTTAAATGTGTTGTAGGGTCAATTCATGAATTGGCCCTACAACAAAGAAAAATGAAGAAAAGAAAATCCATTCGATTACCAGAAAAAGATTATTCCGATGCCGGGGAATATTTTATTACGATAGTAACGAAGGGAAGAAACTGCTATTTTGGACTACCACACCGTTATTCAGAAGTAGAACAAATTCTAAGACAAATAATAGAAGATATATGGCTTTCGATATTTAGTCTTCATGAGGAATCCATCAATCACGTACTGATGCCCAACCATTTTCATGGGATAATTCGTCTACAACGTGAAAATTTAAAAGACATTGATCACACAGATCTTAAGCAAAGGAGACGAATGAGAATACCTCTTTTAGTAGGAAAATTTAAAACGCTGACGAGTAAGTCTATAAATGATTATTATGAAAATCTCGGCCAAAAAAGAATTTTTGCGTGGCAACGGAATTATTATGATAGGGTTGTCCGAAATGAATCAGAGCTTCAGCGTATATATGACTATATTGAAGCCAATCCTTATAATTGGGATCAGGATATATTTAGGGATTCGATTCACTCTCCTGAAGAAATAAAATCGTTTTTCAATTCCTTGTAGGGTCATTTCATGAATTGACCCTATAACACATTTAATAACTGCTCTTTAATTTTCTCAAGCTCTTCCTTCATGGACACCACATGCTTCTGGATGTCGGCATCGTTCGCCTTCGAACCTATGGTATTGATCTCTCGTCCAATTTCCTGGCTAATGAACCCGAGCTTTTTTCCAGAACTTTGAGGGTGATCCAATACTTCCAAAAAATGATCTAAATGACTTTTTAATCGTACCTTTTCTTCAGTGATATCCAGCTTTTCAATGTAGTATACTAGCTCTTGTTCCAGACGGTTTTTATCCAATGACTCCTGATCAACAAAATCATTTAAATTATTTCTAATTCGGATTTTTATTCGCTCAATCCTTTTCGGATCAAGTGCCTCTACCGACTCTAAGGCGGATTGAATCGTGGTGATATAATGCTCAAACTTTTGCTGTAGCTCGCTTCCCTCTTTCTCGCGAAAGTGGTTACAGGATTGAACCGCCTCTCTAATTATACGTTTTATCTCTATCCATTGAGCATCATTCAGTGAACTACCTTGATCGGAAATAATAACGTCAGGCGAATTCAAAGCCATTTTAAAGAGCTCATCATCTGATGCCCCAACCTTAACGGCGAGCTTTTTTAGCTCCTCAAAATATTTCGAAAACAGGGCCTCATTGTAGCGTTGCTTGAGCTCTGTTTCTTGCTCATTCGATAATTCTATAGCAATTGACACCTTGCCACGTGCTAGCTCATCCGTTAGGAGAGTTCTGATCTCTAGCTCTCGGTCTGCTAATAACCTGGAAAGTCGGATGTTAGCATCTAAAAATTTGGAATTCAGCGTTTTAATCTCAACGGTAATGAGGGCGTTATTTACTGTGCCGGAAGCGGACCCATAACCAGTCATTGACTTTAGCATAACTGCTAAGTTAGGTTTACCCTTAGAATCTAAGTTGTTTTTACTTAAAAATCGTAACCTAGGGTGAAGTGAAAAGCGGTGTCTCCTACATCAAAATTTTCGACTGGATAGGCGACATCAAGTTTTACATAATAGCCTAGAAGCATGGTCCTAAAACCAAATCCATAACTATAGAGCCAGGGATTTCTAAAGTTTTTGAGGTCTATAACAAAAGCTCCTTCGCGAATCACCCTGTTGCTGATAGAGTTATCTTCGTTAAAAGGTGATGCGCCAGTCCATGCGGATCCGATATCAAAAAACCCGGTGAATTGCAGATTTCTGAAGAAATTGGAAGTGATGGGGCCAGCCTGTAAATACCTGATCAATGGTATTCTTAGCTCAGCGTTAAAGACTAACGCGTTATTACCTACCAGGGACGCGTAGTCAAATCCTCGAACATTTGTGGCAAATTCAGTAAACAATAGTTCACTATTGTCTACACCAAACGGTTCTGTTGGGGCTAACGGATTGTTGGGGCTATCAAGATTGTCATCCTGGTTTATCCAGTTGTCCATACCTCCCAGCAGATAGTTTTTAGGATCTCTTCCAAAAAAAGAGCCATAAAATACCCTAGTCGCAAAGACAATTTCTCTGTGAATCTTTTGGTAGTGTCTGAGGTCAGCCTTAAAATTAGTGAAACTAGCCTCTTTATCTACAAGCCCTTCATAATGACGAAGTGATATTTTTGCCCTGCTGCCCTCAATAAGATTCATGCCATTGATAATTGAGTTATCAAAGACCAATTCCAAATGCGCTCCGGCAAATTGGTTATTCTCTACGTCCGGAAGTTGTGGATTTGTTCCTGCTAAAAACGGCTGACTTTCAAAAGTAGTTAACATGTAAAAGGGGTTAACACTAAATCTGGTCTTGGTATTGATGGGCAGTGATGCACCAACCATGACCGTATTTTTACTGTATTGCTGTATTTCAATACCATTGGCCTCCCACTCCAATACATTTCTTTCCAACCGGCCCATTAAATCAATTCGACCTTTTAAATATTGATATTGCGCCCAGATATCTCCACTTCTTAAATCAGTAATGGCCATAACACCTCCCGAAAACTTGTGGTTTTCCAGCATATCGGTCATTTGAGTTTCCAAATGAATTCCAAAGCCCCGCAGCGGGTCTATGACGAACGACGTAACAATATTGTCCGCTGAAAAACGCTCCTCATAGTTTAATGGACCTACAATTTTGTTCTCTTTCCGCAATTGACGGTATTGCGCTAAAAATGATTCCTGTTGTGGTTTAATAAGATCATTATCGAAAGTGTAGTCGTCTGTATTAATGACTTCTTCGTCTGGTTCTGTTTTCACTACGTCTGGTTCTGATTTCACTACGTCTTCTTCAAACTGATAATTATCGGTATCAATAATCTCCGGATCACTCACCGCAGTGGTATCCACTTTGATAGAATCTGCGGCATCTGCTTCCCGCTCTTTTTTCTCCGCCAATCGCTGCTCTACGATGTCCTGGATGGTTAGGGCAGTAGTTTTAGGCTTTCTTCTTTCCCGAAAGGCTTTGGCCTGCAACACTTGCTGACGTGGGGTGGTAGGAGTAAATATTTGTTGATTGTAATTAAAATCTGTTGAATAATAGACTTGGTCTTGCCCTTTGTAGGTGGAAATAAAAGCTAAAGCGTTGTTAGTAAAATCAATTTCAAAGCTTTTTATGCTCTGCCGGAAGTTAGTAACCTGGGTGTAAATACCCGTAGAAAGGGAATATTTAAAAATATTACTAACGCCTTTTTGATCGCTCAAGTAATATACAATATCTCTGTTTGAGGGTAAGGGTTGGATGTCATGACTAATAGTATTGGTGACTCGCTTAACCACTGACTTTGTGGTATCCAGATTATATATGAATAGATTCATAGTTTTACCTAATCCTTCAAAATCATTTGTTTTTACGGTTAGACTATCGCTGGTTCGGTTCGAACCAAAAACAAAAGAATTGGTGCCAGGTATAAAAGCAGCATGTAGATCATCATAAAGATCATCGGTCAGGCGCTTGACGCGGTCTCTGCGCGAACTGAGCAGAAAAAGATCATTTTTGCCGTTTACTACTCCGCTGACAATAATCAAGCGACCATTGTCTGAGAAGTCCATGGATTTTATCTGATCGAAACGGCGGAGTTTTCTCGGTAACTTACTTTGAGTGGCATCATCATATAATGTTAACGTCAATGCACCTCGTTTTGCATGGATTATCCCAAGCGTGTTATCATCCGCCCAATCAATCAGAGGCATATTGTAATCAAATTCCTGATACAGGACTTTGTAGCCACCTTTTAATACATCCACGTCTTTGCCAGACCCTAAATCACGGATTTTAACGGTAAATCTGCCATTGTTATTTACCGTGTAAGCGAGTTTGGTGCCATTGGGGCTAAGACTTAAATTTCTGTAATTGAGGTTTTTATTCTCTTTAACCAGCAAATTATCTTCTTTGAATGCTTGATAATTTTGATTTACCTGTTCGTCAATTTCGGTATAGTACTGCTGCCACTCGTACACAAAATCTTCAAAGGTAACTCCAATGATTATGGTAATGCTCTCTTCTTCATTTCGTATGATCCTGGTATAATTAAGAATATTCCCTATGTTCGATTCACCATATTTTTGGGCGATAAAGTTCCACGCAGATTGCCCTGCCAGAGCCGCTTCGCGTCCCGTCAAACGGCTGAGTCGCTTTGGTCTTTTTTGATTCATGTAGTCCCGAATGTAATCATCCATTTCTTCGTCCCAGCCGTTGGCCACGTACAGCGAAGCCCCTTTAATGAACCATTCGGGTAAATTCAACAGGATGGAGCTTTGAAACATATCCTTCAAGTTGCCACCAAAAAGCATCTCATTTACCATCAATGAAGATACTTTATAGATTAATTCTTTCTTGAGAGCTTCTATACTTCCGGGA
>JBCCIX010000177.1:0-8396 GCA_039028075.1 Bacteroidota bacterium
GCCTGCTTTGTAGGTTTGTAGTCACCCATGGCCATGAGTGAATTTAAGTGTCCCAGTTTGTTGTTCAGACGGATAGGGAAGTTTAAAGGATCTTGACCGCTTTGGTTTTTCGTTTGGTACAGCGCTTCTTCAATAACCTTCATCTCCTTGAGAATGGTTTTAGCCATATCTTTTATTTCGGCGCCTTGATCTTCTTTTAATCGGGACGTGACCGTTTTGATCTGGTCCCTGGCCTCCCTGATCTTTTTGATCGATTCGTTAGTTTCGGAGAGTTTGGCAATAACCTCGTTTAAAAAGTCAAATTGTGCCTTAAGATCGGCCTCTGATGATCCGGATCGAAGATCCTTTACTATCTTAAATGACTGCTCCTGAGTTGTTCCTTTGTACGTCATCTTAACTTTATATTCGCCCGGCAGTGCCATAGGGCCGTTCAGTGAAGCCCACCAAAGGATCATACCGTCAAAACCTTCCGCACCGTTATATCGCATATTCCAAACTAACCTGTTCAAACCGGGCTTAACCTCTAGCTTACCTTCCTTTTCCTTTTTTGATGGGGCGGTACTAAAGGCCTTAATTAATTGGCCACTGGTCTCTAGCATCTCAATTCTGAGCGTATCCATTTTAGCAGTATCTTTTAAATAATAATGTACCATCACGCCACCAGGGTGGTTTTTTCCAACCGTTTTCGAGTCTCTCCCCGACCCGCCTCGGATACGATAACTATCCATGGGTTTGAATAAATGAGCTTCACTATTATTTAGGGAACTGTTCAGTTGATGGAAAGGCGTGAGATCATCAATTATCCAAAAGCTCCGCCCCTGAGTTGCGGCAATTAGGTTATCATTTTTGACGGCCAGATCTGTAATGGGTACTGTAGGTAGGTTCATTTGCATGGATTGCCAGCTTACGCCATCATCAAACGAAATATACATCCCCGTTTCGGTTCCGGCATATAAGAGCCCTTTTCGTTTGGGATCTGCGCGTAGTACACGTGTAAAATGATCACCAGGGATACCACCTGTAATTAATTTCCAGGTTTTTCCGTAGTCTTTAGTTCGATATAAATAAGGAGTATAATCCCCCAGCTTATAGCGTGTTCCGGCAACGTAAGCACCTCCCTTAGTAAATGGGTCAATGTCGATACTATTAATCATCATCCACTCGGGCATTGACGGTGGAGTCACGTTTTGCCAGTTTTTTCCGCCATCACGGGTAACGTGAATGAGGCCGTCATCCGAGCCCGTCCAGATCAGGTCTTTTTCGTAGGGAGATTCAGCGGCGGCAAAAATGGTGCAGTAGTATTCAACACTGGTATTATCTTTTGTAATAGGACCTCCTGAGGAACCAAGTTTGGTAGAGTCATTCCGGGTAAGATCAGGACTGATAACTTGCCAGGACTCACCTTCGTCATAAGAAACGTGTACATGGTTGGATGTAGTATATAGTTTTTTGCTGTCGTGCGGCGAGAAAAATATTGGAAAATTCCATTGAAACCGATATTTCATTTCTTCTGCCCCGTGGCCCATAGGATTATCAGGCCAGACATTTACCGCCCTGATTTCTCCCGTTTTATGATTTAAGCGAGTCAGAAAACCATCATAACTGCCACCGTATACAATATCATTGTTATCCGGATTTACGGCTATATGAGCGCTTTCGCCACCGGCCGTGGGTTCCCAATCGCGGGCACCTATGGAACGCCCCGTCGTCCGGTGAGCAATTCTCAGTGTACTGTTGTCCTGTTGCGCCCCGTAAATTCGATATGGAAAATGATTATCTGTAGTTACTCGGTAAAATTGGATGGTAGGTTGGTTGTTGTAAGTGGACCAGTTTTCACCGCCGTCAAAACTCACTTGTGCGCCGCCATCGTCGGCAATCACCATGCGTTGATTGTCCTCTGGTGCAATCCACAGGTCGTGGTGATCTCCGTGAGGTGCGTTAAAAGCTTCAAAGGTCTTACCCCCATCTTTAGATCTGTGGTAACGTACATTCATCACGTACACTCGATCTTCATCCTCCGTGTCCGCATAGATACGCGTATAATACCAGGCGCGCTGTCTTAGACTTCGTGAAGAATTCAGTTTTTTCCAGGTCTTACCTGCATCATCCGAGCGGTATACACCGCCATCTTTATTCTCGATAATAGCCCAAATTCGGTTGGAGTTGACAGGAGATACAGTAACCCCGGAAATACCCCAGATACCACCGGGAAGTCCCTCATTTGCGCTAATGTTAGTCCAGTTATCGCCACCATCTGTACTCTTCCACAGCGCCGAGCCTTCACCACCGCTTTCGAGGCTGTAAGGTGTCCTCCTAATTCTCCAGGTAGAGGCATACAGAATTCTGGGATTGTTAGGGTCCATAATGAGATCCACCGCACCGGCATCGGCATTGGCGAACAAAATACGGTTCCAGGTCTTACCTCCATCCTCACTGCGATATATCCCACGTTCTTCTGTCGCCTTATACAAGTCACCCAACACTGCCGCATATACCAGATCGGGATTCTTAGGATGTATTCTTACCCTTGGGATATGACGTGAATTCTTTAATCCAATGTGGGTCCATGTCTTGCCGGCATCTACAGACTTATACATACCGTAACCATAACTTACATTACCTCTTACGGTAACTTCACC
Organism: Bacteroidota bacterium; assembly: GCA_039028075.1. Taxonomy (GTDB): domain Bacteria; phylum Bacteroidota; class Bacteroidia; order Cytophagales; family Cyclobacteriaceae; genus Fulvivirga. The sequence continues at coordinate 2,640 of JBCCIX010000177.1, forward strand.
ACCTCCTACGTAGATCACATTATTATCCCACTCACTTACGGCTACTGCACCAATTGACCCGCCAAAATACCCGTCTGAAATATTTTCCCAGGTGTTTCCTGCATCGGTGGTTCTCCAAACACCACCACCAGTCGCTCCAAAATAGTACAGATTTGGCTTGCCGGGAACTCCGGTAGCGGCTGCCGATCGTCCACCTCGGAATGGACCAATACTTCTCCATCCCAGCCCTGAATACAGATTTTCATTGAAGGATACCTTAGGCTCAGAGGAAACTTTCTTCCTTCGCTGACCTTGGCTATCGTTTAAAGAGACTAGGATTAGTAAGGCAAGTAACGGGTGCAACAGATTCTTCATAGCTATGTAGGTTGTAGTTCTAATTTAAACCGGTTGAAGATACTATGATTGGCTCTATTTCGTTTAGAGCTATTTGATCAACGGTAAGTCAGAGTAGACCTGAAAAATACGCATGACAGAATGTTTAATGTTTTCAATCAACAATGGTCAGATCATGCCACCATAATGACTAATTTTACAATTGTTATGATGAAAAGATGTCTCCTCCTATTTGTCTATGCCATAATTCCAACCCTTGGAAATACTCAGGACGTTTTAGTGGTAGATAGCTTGAGGCTAGCGCTATCCGGGGAGAAGGATGCGTTTGTTAGATCGCAGCTATTTGAGGAACTGGCTTGGGAGTTTAGAAAGGCCTATCCTGATAGTACCATTCATTACGCTGGAAAATCTATCAACTTGATAGAATTAAATAGCCTGAGCAGGAATAAGTCCCAAGCCCTTACTTTTATTGGTGTCGCTTACAATTATAAAGGAGACTATCTGAAGTCCTTTGATTTTTATACCGCTGCACGAAAAGAAGCCCAGCAGCATAACGATACGCTACAAATAGCGCATGCTGTAAATAGCCTCGGCCGGCTTTACTTCAACCAAGGTTCGTTTCTTAAAGCTTATGATCATTTTTACGAGGCGCTTGAATACTTTACGGCGATCAACGAGGCCCTAGGGACTAGTTATGTGTATAAAAGCCTCTCTGAACTGCACCGATCTCAAAATAACCTTGAAAAAGCTCAGGAAATGGCAGAAAAAACACTTGAGATAAGACAAACAATTGGGGATGACGTTGGGCAAATATCCGCGATTGTTGAGCTCGCCATAATTTACGTTGAACGAGAGCTATACGACGAAGCTCTGGCTCAGTACAGGTCCGCGTTGGATTTAGCGGAATCTATTTCGGATAAAATTGGGGTTGCCCGTGTAAACCTGGGCATTTCTCAACTTCACTCACAGCGGAATAATTCGGATGCGGCGTTCAACTATGCAAAAAAAGCGCTGACCACAGTCACCGGTAGTAAAAATGAAGAGCTTCTAAATAAAGTAAAGCTACAGTATGCCGAAGTACTTATTGCTCTAAAGAAATACGACGAGGCTAAGATAGAGCTTGAGAGTCTTATTATGAATACTGCGGTCGCTAAACTGCTTTCTCTGGAGAGAGATGCCCATCTCAGGCTTGCAGAAATCTATGAGCTTGAAAGTAATGCAAGTCTGGCATTAATGCATTTTAAAAGATATCAAAATTTACGTGAAGCTTGGTCAAATGCAGAGGCCGCTAGAAATATCGAAAGGTTAGAGGCACGGTTGGTTCTAGAGAATAAAGAAAAGGAAAATGAATTACTTAGATTGAACGAGGCCCGCAGTATCGCAGTAATAGAACGCCATCGATTTGGAAATATAGCTTTAATAGCGGTTTTGACCCTCATTGGCATGGTATTGATAGGCATTTGGTACGCGAGCAGGAAGCGTAATCAGATGTATGTGAAGTTGAGTTTAAAAAATAAGCATATTGAGCAGCAGGCTCATGAACTTGAAACGCAGAGCGATAAAATTCAACGGCAAAATGAAAAGCTTAAAAGAAGAAATGCTCAGCTGGCCGATCTGAATAATGAAAAAGATACGTTGATGAATATTGTTGCTCATGACTTAAAGTCTCCGATCAATAGGGTTAAGGGAATTGCTGAGTTATTAAGTTTTTCTCATCTCACTGAGGATCAAAACAATTATGTCAAATTACTCAAGGAAATAAGTACTAGTGGTAACGAACTCATAAGGGACCTCCTGGATGTTAATGCTTTTGAAGATGAGAGTAGAAAACTAAATATTTCAGAAGTCAACATCGTTGATATAGTCAAGGCTAAGCAGCAAGCATTTCTAGGAGAAGCGAGAGCTAAAAACATTTCTTTCAACTTGTATTTTGATAACGAGGAAATACGGATCAAAACCGATAATTCCCTTCTGGTCAGAATATTGGATAACTTGATCTCAAACGCAATTAAGTTTTCAGCTAGGGATACTGATATCGCTATTTCAATAAGTGACTCAACCGATGGATTAAAGTTGATAATAAAAGATCAAGGTCCGGGTTTTACAGAAGCGGATAAGCAACAGCTTTATAAAAAATTCAGAAGGCTGAGCGCCAGGCCTACAGCCGGAGAAAGCAGCAACGGATTGGGTTTGGCTATCGTTAAAAGTCTCTGCGACCGTCTTGGCATCAGTATTAAACTAGATTCAGATGCTGATTTAGGTAGTCGCTTTACATTGAAGTTTCCTCAGCACGCCAAAGTTGAAAATGCAGTAAGTGTTAAACCTTAAGTCCCAGAACATGTCAAATACGAAATTTGACGCATGAGAGGCATATTACTTTTGATTACTTTAGTTCTTTTTCTACTTTACTTTGGAGGATTTACTATCCTATAGCTTGCTTTAAGTCGCTGATTAAGTCATCAATATCCTCAATACCAACACTCAACCGAATCAAAGAATCCAATAATCCAATTTTCTGCCTTTCTTCATAAGGGACGCTGGCGTGCGTCATAGTAGCAGGGTGATTGACCAAAGATTCCACTCCTCCCAAAGACTCCGCCAAAGAAAAGTAGTGAAAGCTCTCCATTACCTTGAAAGCTTCATCCTTATCGTCTCCTTTCAGCGTAAATGAGATCATACCACCAAAATCTTTCATTTGGGCCTTGGCAATACTATGATTGGGATGGCTTTCAAAGCCCGGCCAGTATACTTTATCCACTTTAGGGTGCTTGCTCAGATATTCGGCGATGGCCCTTCCATTTTCGCTATGACGTTGCATGCGAAGGTGCAAAGTCTTAATTCCTCGTAGTACCAAGAAAGCATCTTGAGGTCCAGGTGTCCCTCCGGTACTATTTTGTAAAAATGCTAACTCCTCTGCGAGCTGCTTATCATTAACTATTAACGCCCCCATAACAATGTCCGAATGCCCTCCTAAATATTTAGTAACAGAGTGCATAACAATATCAGCTCCTAACTCCAAAGGGGTTTGAAGATATGGCGTAGCAAAAGTATTATCTACTCCTAGTAAGATCCCATTTTCCCGGGCGATATTCGCAGCTCCTGCGATGTCAACGACATTCATCATTGGATTCGTGGGAGTTTCCAACCAGAGTAATTTCGTGTTTGCGTTAATGTATTTATTAATATTTGAAATATCTTCCATATCAATAAAGTGGAACTTCAAACCATATTTAGAAAATACTTTTGTAAAAAGACGGTAGGTACCACCATATAGATCATTTGTAGTAATAACTTCATCACCGGGATTAAACAGCTTTATAATGACATCAATAGCGGCTAAACCTGAAGCGAAGCATAGGCCGTAATTTCCGTTTTCTAAAGCGGCTAAATTTTTTTGTAATGCCTCTCTCGTCGGGTTATGAGTGCGTGAATATTCAAATCCTTTATGGTCTCCGGGTGACGCTTGTACGTAGGTAGAAGTTTGATAGATGGGAGTCATAATTGCCCCTGTTGAAGGGTCCGGTTCTATTCCTGCATGGATGGTTTTTGTTCCGAATTTCATAATGTCTAGATTGTTCTAAGCGGCTGCTAAGATAGATTTTTCAGCTATATCCGCTTGACCTTACCGATAAAAAAATAAACCTGGTCAGATGACGAACTCGTAGCTCACTAGAGAGTTTGCAAGAAACTCAATTTTGTTTTTCAAATAGAGTGAAGCATTCTATGGATAAAATCGAAAAACGAGCAAATCTATTGATTCGTTCTTCGCAAAACATGGAATCTATGTGATATAAGGAACCTCATTTAACTGACCAGTATTCAGCGATTGCCTCCTTCCAGTTATCCTGGTTTTGTAAATAAAGCAATGTATTCATAAGCATTTTATCCGTGCTCCTTTTAATCCCATGAAATTCAAGTGATTTTTGAATTACATCGAGCAAAACAGTTTTGAAGGTCTGTTCGTCCTCATCGGCTAATTTTTGAAAGTATAGCAAAATTTCTTCTTTACTAACGGAAGTTGATGCTCTGACCTCGTGCTTCTCCGCGGGTGCTACTTTTTTTGGTTCAATGATGGAACTAGCCTCCTGCTGAAGGAAAGAGTCAAGGTCTTTTAGCGGGTTCTTTCTTTTAGTCATCTTCCAGTTTATTAAGGATTACTTTTGCCACTTGATGATATTCCTTTTCAGCTAAAATGGTACTATAATTTACGAATAGATTTTTCTGCGGTACACTTACTTCTAAAACTTCAGAATCTAGATTATCCATAGCTTCTACAATAGTAGTCATCTTGGTTAAACTATGTATTCGATTGGGAAGAACGAAAATTTTGAGATTGGTATTCAGTTCTTTAGCCGGTGAGAGATCTGAGATGGTTTGATAGGTAACAATAAGATCATTTTGGGTAAGACTAGAGGGCACAATAACAGCATCGCTGATTAAGCAAAGTTTTTTGATTCCCTCATCTGTTGTTTTTCCTGCACTGTCTACGATGATATAGTCGTATTTGCCATCGGGTTTAAGTTGCTCCAGTTCCGCCGCTACATTATTGTCATCCGAACCGGCAATTTCAAAAACGGTATTTTCTTTCGCACCTGATTTGTATATCTCCATCTTGCGTAAAGTATTCAATGTATAGTTTGTATCAGTTTCTACCAGTATTACTTTGTAGCCGAGACTGTTCAACATAGTACTTAAATTGATGGCATTGGTGGTTTTCCCCGTACCTCCTTTTCTGCTGATAAATGAAATTACTTTAGTCATAGATTTCAACAAATTAAAAGTATAAAGCAAGTCTGCTAAATACAAATAATCGATTTACTTTGACGCAAAATGATAAGATGAAAAAAGTATACTACCTATCCACGTGTGACACCTGCAAGCGAATAATTAACGCACTAGAGCTTGATGAAAATTTTGAGCGACAAGACATTAAGACCGAAAAAATAACACCGGATCAATTGGACGGGATGAAGGCGCTAAGTGGATCGTACGAGTCGTTGTTCTCAAGGGTAGCCAGGAAATACAAAGAACTGGGACTCAAGGAGCAAAATTTGAGTGAAGAAGACTATCGCGACTTAATCCTTAAGGAATACACGTTCCTCAAGAGACCAGTCTTTTTGATTGATGATCAAATTTTTATAGGTAATTCAAAGAAAACGGTTGAGATATTAGCCCAAGCTATGCTCTGAAATTTACATACATTAGGGATTGAAAAGTAAGCTCCATGCTATATCTTCGCGGGTTGTTTAATGAACATCATAATTAATCTGATCTTATGCGAAGAAATATTTATAGTCTTGTTTTTGCTCTGTGTAGCTTGTTGTTAGTAGCGGGATGTGGTGACGATGACAGCGATGATCCGAGTGCTCCCCAAGGTCAATTATCTGTAAGAATTAACGATGGGCTTTGGACTTCAGTTGAAGC
>JBCCIX010000178.1:0-8377 GCA_039028075.1 Bacteroidota bacterium
GATTTTAGCAAGTCGTCAGACCACCTTTTTTAATTTGGTTTTTGTCCCTTAATTTTTCTAGATATCAGTAAATAATTCGAAATTTTCATTGATAATAAGATAATTTCATAGGAGTTCGGGCAGGAAATTCAGGTTCAGTTCAGAATAATATTTTGAATTGATCGCATATAGTGCAAAATTTGCAGCTGATTTACGAATACTCTTGCATATAAACAAAATTTAGTTTTGAAAGAAGAACACTTCAGATGGTATTCTCAGACCTTAAGCAAAGACATAGATATGCTTGTGTATGGTCATGTGGGATATCCCGTGATTATATTTCCTACCACCATGGGAAGATATTACGAAAGTAAAGATTTCAAATTAATTGAATCGGCGCGTTGGTTCCTGGAGCAGGGGCTAATTCAAATTTATTGCCCGGATAGTATAGATGCGCATAGCTGGTACAACAAATCTATTCATCCGGCCGACCGCGTACGAAATCACAACTGGTACGATCAGTTTATCTTAAACGAAGTGGTCCATAACATCCGCGTTGAAAAGAGCATTCCCAAAGTAGGTGTAGCAGGGGCCAGCTTCGGAGGGTATCATGCGGCTAACTTCGCCTTTCGGCATCCCGATAGTGTTAGTCATATGTTCAGCATGAGCGGAGCATTTGACGTGAAATCTTTCATGGAAGGTTACTACGATGATAATGTCTATTTTAATAATCCTGTCGATTACCTACCCGACAGTAATCACCCTGATCTGTGGCAAATGAATATTGTGCTGGGAGCTGGGGAATGGGACATTTGCCTTGAAGCGAACAAAACACTTTCAGGAATTTTGAATAATAAGGGAATAAATCACTGGTTCGATATCCGTAAATGGGCCGAGCATGATTGGCCTATCTGGAGGGATATGTTCCCACATTACTTGTCACTTATCTAATTAAAATACTAATACCGACACAAATGAAAAAAATTGGAATTCTATTCGGTCAGGAAAACACCTTCCCATGGGCTTTTATTGATAGAGTCAATGAGAAAAAGGTCAAGGGCATTCAAGCGGAAGCGGTGTCCATTGACGTAGTCCAACAGGCTGATCCTACAGCATATGCTGTTATCATCGATCGCATCTCGCAGGACGTGCCATTTTATCGTGCCTATTTGAAAAATGCGGCCATTGGAGGCACAGCGGTGATTAACAATCCATTCTGGTGGAGCGCCGATGAAAAGTTTTTTAACAACGCGTTAGCGGAAAAAATTGGAGTTCCTGTTCCTAAAACCGTTCTACTTCCCTCTAACCATCGACCGGACGACACGGATGAGAATTCATTCAGGAATTTAACATTCCCTACGGATTGGGAGCGTATCTTCAACTACATTGGTTTTCCCGCCTACATGAAACCATTTTCCGGGGGTGGCTGGAAAAGTGTGTATCGCTTGGAAGACGCGGACGACCTTTTTACCAAACACAAAGAAACAGGTCAGTTGGTTATGATGCTGCAGGAGGAGATTCAATTCACGGAGTATTTCCGTTGCTACGCCTTAGGTGGCAATAAAATACACATTATGCAATACGAGCCACGAAATCCTTTTCATCTACGGTATGTGCGTGATGCACAACCTGTGGCTAAAGCGTTACTAAAGAAAGTGGAGGATTATTGTATTAAGTTGAATCAGGCTTTAGGTTATGATTTCAATACAGTCGAGTTTGCGGTCAGAGACGGCGTTCCGTATGCTATTGATTTCTGCAACCCAGCTCCTGACGCAGATGTAAATTCTGTGGGGCAGGATAACTTTGATTGGATCGTTGAGAACGCGGCTACCATGGCAATTGAGAAGGCTCAAGCGCATAAGCCTGGGCAAATGAACTTGACTTGGGGCACGTTTGTGAGCAATGCAGCTACTACAAAAACTGTGAAAAAAGCCGCTCCAAAAAAGTCGGCTGCAAAGAAACCTGCTTCAAAAGCAAAAACAGCGAAGTAATTATCATAATTGATTGCTAAATTGGATATAATTCGTCTGACCACTCCAAGTGGTGTGACGAATATTTCGTTATCCTAAAAACCATTCAATATGAAATTCACTTTAGGAATAGAAGAAGAGTACCAGGTTATTGATCCCAAAACTCGCGAGTTAACTTCTCATGAACAGAAGATAGTGGATGCCGCCTGCAAGGACTTAGGTGATCAGGTGAAAGCAGAGATGCATCAAGCCGTAGTAGAGGTTGGCACCTCTATTTGCAGCGATATCCACGATGCTCGAAAGCAGGTCACCGATCTTAGGAAATGCATTAGTAGGGTAGCTAACGATCTAGGATTTAAAATTGGTGCCGCCGGTACGCATCCGTTTTCCGAATGGGAAAAACAGTTGTTGACACCACATCCCCGGTACAACGAGATCATTCACGAACTACAGGATACCGCACGATCAAACCTCATTTTTGGACTCCATGTACACGTAGGTATTGACGATCGTAATATGGCTCTACACATAGCGAATTCAATGCGTTACTTTTTACCGCATATTTATGCCTTGTCCACTAACTCCCCCTTCTGGGAGGGTAGGAATACAGGGTTTAAGTCGTTTCGATCTAAAGTCTTCGACAAGTTCCCTAGAACAGGTATCCCCGATATGTTTGATAGTGTAGCCGAATACGATAATTACATTAACCTTCTCATCAAAACGAATTGCATTGATAATGCTAAAAAAATTTGGTGGGACCTAAGGGTACATCCGTTTTATCCGACCATGGAAATCCGTATTTGCGATATTCCTTTGACGGTAGATGAAACAGTAGCCATTGCGGCTATCATCCAAGCCTTGGTGGCTAAGGTGCATAAGCTTCGAATACAGAATTTGAATTTCATGAGCTACAAGCGGATGGTCTTAAATGAAAATAAGTGGCGTGCCTCTCGCTATGGTTTAGATGGCCAAATGATTGATTTTGGCAAAGAAGAAGAGGTGGAAACCCGGCATTTGATTCATGAATTAGTTGATTTTGTAGACGATGTGGTGGATGATCTCGGATCACGTGAAGAAGTCGAGAAGGTTACCAATATCCTGGAAAAAGGAACTGGTGCTGACCGGCAACTCAAAGTATTTGAGGAGACGGGAAGTCTGGAAAAGGTGGTTGATTATATACTAAAAGAAACAGTCATTGGCTGTAAGTAAGATGGAGAGGGAAAGTATAAAGCTTGCAATTTTAGATATGAATAACGGGCATCCTAACCAGGGGATGCGCTGTATCCGAGATATTGTCGGAGAGTATGAAGGACAATTAACCTGGGATGAGTTTGACGTAAGAGCCAAGGGCCAAGTTCCCGACCTGGGTTACGATATTTTTATTTGTAGTGGAGGTCCGGGAAGTCCACTGGATGGCGATGGCATCTGGGATGTGAAGTTTTATGATTTGTTGGATAGCGCCTGGAATCATAACCTTCAACACGAGGGATCTAAAAAGTATTTCTTTTTTATCTGTCACTCCTTTCAAATGGCTTGCAGGCATTTTGAGTTAGGAGAGATACTTCCTAGAAAATCTACCTCTTTCGGCGTATACCCAGTGCATAAAAGTGCTGCGGGTAGAAAAGAACCTATTCTGGATGGCCTGGCCGATCCTTATTACGCCGTGGATTCTCGCGATTGGCAATTGATACAACCTAACCAACAGGTATTCAAAGAGCATGGGGCCGTCATTTTAAGTAGAGAAAAGATCAGGACACACATTGAATTGGAGCGTGCGATTATGGCTATCCGTTTCTCTGAAGAATTTGTGGGGACTCAGTTTCATCCTGAAGCCGATCCGGTAGGGATGAAGGAACACTTTGGCAAAAAAGAAAACAGGGACAAAGTGATCAAAAACTATAGCAAGCGCAAATACACGAATATGATGTTGCATTTGGAAGATCCCGATAAGATTGCACGTACTCATCGCACCATTATTCCGCATTTTATCAAGACTTCCTTGCAGAAATTGAAGGCACTAAATCCCGCTCTTTCTTCCCATGATTAAAGACTTACGCACCTGGTATAATAGGAATTGGACACCTGAGAAATATACAGCCTTTCTTGACCATATTGCCGCTGCTTATAATTACAGACCTACATTCAGGATTGCCGAAACCCCAGTATTTATACCGAATCAATTACGAGATCGATTGATCGAGGCATGCGATGAGATTAATGAGACCATCTGCCAACCTAATTTTAAGGAGATCACTAAGGATGCCATTAAGCACCCAATGCTACAAGTGCCGGGTGAAGACTATCATACGAGATTTTTGCAAATGGACTTTGGAATTTGCAAAGATGAAGATGGAGATCCTATCCCCCAGCTTATAGAAATTCAGGGGTTTCCTTCGCTTTACTTTTTTCAGGATTTACTGTCAGAAGCTTACAAAACCCATTTCAGTATTCCCGAACATCTCACTGTGCATATAAATGGCATTCACAGAAGGGAGTATCGAGATATGCTAAGAGAGATTATCATTGGAGAGAGTGATCCTAAAAACGTGGTTTTACTTGAAATAGAACCTGAGAAGCAGAATACATACATCGATTTCCTAGCCGCAAATAAGTATATAGACATAAAAGTTTTATGCATTAGCAACGTCAAAAAGAAAGGCCGGAAACTATTTTATCTTGGTGAAAATGGAGAGAAGGTAGCTATCCACAAGATTTACAATCGTGTAATATTCGACGAGCTGGACCAAAGGCCGGATATAAAAAGTGAATTCAGTTTTGAGGACGAAGTAGACGTGGAATGGGTAGGACACCCTAACTGGTTTTTTAGGATCAGTAAGTATACCATGCCATTGCTCAAAAGTAAGTATGTCCCGGATTGCTACTACTTAGATCAGCTTGAGCAATATCCACATGATCTTGAAAACTACGTACTTAAACCACTTTATTCTTTTGCAGGTGCAGGCGTAAAACTAAATGTAACCGCACAAGAACTCGATCAAATTAAACAAAAGGAGAATTACATTCTACAGAAAAGAGTAAACTACGTTCCTATTGTTGAGAGTCCAACCGAGTTGGTGAAATGTGAGATTCGTATGCTCATGCTGTGGAATCGAGATGAAACCAAAGCCACCATTGTCAATAACCTTGTACGCTTAAGTAAGGGCGAAATGATTGGTGTCAAGTACAACAAGGATAAGGATTGGGTAGGGGCCAGTGTTGGTTTTTTTGAAAGTTGAAAGTCTATTCTAAGTTCTTCCTTCTCAGAACTCTTTTTTTTCTAGTCTGTGTAAAGTTCCTCAAACGAACTTAAATTTTTGATCATATTTTCTTGAGGCTGGGCAAATTTTGCAGGCATAGCTCTAGCTAAGGTCAAAAAATTAACGCAGAAGAAAGGAAAATCAATTGGTTTGAGAAATTAGCATGCTACACACGAATTAGTTAAGAGAAATATTTTCGCTGCGCTTGTGATACGACAGGGTAAAAAGTCGTCTTTAGGTACGTTTACCGTGCAGTAGATCAGCACTTATTTTACTTGAACATATTTAGGTAACTTCTTGACAAATTTTTTGGTACCATAAAAATCCTAATTCACCTCCTATCTACATTGTGCCGTTATTTCTATTTTTGAAAGATGTTTATTGAGCCGAACTTCGGGAAGTCGAAAAGAACGGGATGGGTTGAGGTGGTTTGCGGTTGCATGTTCTCAGGGAAAACAGAGGAACTTATCCGTCGTTTAAATAGAGCAATCATCGCGGATCAACGCGTAGAAATCTTCAAACCAACAGTAGATAGAAGGTACCATAAAACGAATGTGGTATCACATAATGAAACGGCCATTCGTTCCACACCTGTTGATTTTCCCAGTGACATCCTGCTTTTGGCCGGAGAATGCGATGTGGTAGGTATCGACGAAGCACAATTCTTTGACGACAGTATCGTTGAAGTGTGTAATAAATTAGCGAATAATGGTAAAAGGGTGGTCGTAGCCGGTTTGGATATGGATTTTGAAGGGAACCCCTTTGGGCCTATGCCCAATTTGCTGGCTACCGCAGAATTCGTAACGAAGGTCCATGCCATTTGCGCGCAAACGGGAGAATTAGCCTCTTTTTCCTATCGGCTGTCAGACGATGATAAAACCGTTTTCGTAGGAGAAAAAAAAGAATATGAGGCTAGAAGTAGAGAAAGCTTTATTGATGGAATGAAAAGTAGACGGCAGAAGTGAGGCGATTTTTAGCACTGTTCGAATTGCTCTCATCGAGCCTTATAGCTCAAGACATACCTATCGGTACGTGGCGAACTCATTTTTCATACAATCAGGTGAGGCACGTGGAAGTTGGTGCCAGTCGTATTTATGCGGCTTCTTCATCGGGTTTATTTATTTACGGGTTGGACGATAACAGTATCAGGACCGTTACCAATCTCGACGGATTACAGGAATTAGACATTTCAGCTCTGTATTATAATAACGTGCAGTCAGCGCTTTTCATAGGTTATGAAAGTGGCAACCTAGACGTGATTCGAGATAATGAGATAATTAACATTGATCTCGCTACCGATTCTCAAGTACTGGGTTCCAAGTCAATAAATAATATCATTAGCGAAGGTATTTTTACCTATCTGTTTACAGACTTCGGACTTTTGAAAATAAACTCGGAGACTTTTGTGGTTTCTGAAACGGTTCGGGAAATCGGAACAGACAACGGCCCGGTAGTCGTAAATCAAGGTGCGATTAGAAATGACTCGTTATTTTTGGCTACGGATGAGGGCATATACGCGACCAACATTGTAGCCAACATAAACTTAGCCGACCCGTCAACATGGAAGCGGTTCGATGAGTCAGACGGGTTGATCAGCGGCGCATTCCAGTTTATTGTAAATCCTCAAAACGAATTGGTAGCCGGCTCCTCGGGAATGGGTATCTACAGCTACAACGGCACTTGGTCAACTGAAAGCACCTTAGTAGATGAGGACTTTCTAAAAGCAAGAGTCACAGATTCCCGGATTTTTCTGGTAACATCATCGGGCCTCTTCCAGCTTGATGTCGATTTAAATTCAACCGAGATTCTGAATGAGATGATCACTATTCCTTTAGATGTACTTTCGCTAGGATCGAACATTTACATTGGAGATCAAATGAACGGTCTTTTGCGGGTTGATGGAGGAGAGGCTGAATCCATCCTGCCTTCCGGGCCAATTTCCAATTTAGTATTCAATTTATCTCTTCAATCTAACGGCGTATACGGTTTTGCCGGAGGGTTTAACAGTGGCATATTTCCCCAAGGACGCGAAGGCGCTTTTTATGTATTTAATGAAGGCCAATGGAGTAGTATATCTAGTGGACAAAACATAAGTTTTGAAGATGCAGTCGATGGGGTTTACCAAAGTGCCTTGAATCGAACTTTGGTAGCGCTGGCAGGTGAAGGTTTACTTGTTATCAATGATGATGATACCTTTGAGATTATAGATGAAACAACAGTTGGGTCCACATTATTAAATGTTGACTCTACGGATAAAGGAGTTATACTACCTGCCATCTATGAAGATCCAGATGGCGTTTGGGTGCTTAATTATAATGCGGTGACACCGTTACACTTGTTTTCGTCAGGGACATGGTCGGCTTTTCCGTTGGTTAGCTCCCGGGTTTATCAAATAGTAGGGGATAGCCGCCAGCTTTATATGCTAAGCCCAAACGGGGTAGTAGTTTTTGAAAAAAGTACGGGTAACAGCAGGTTGCTAACCGATGAACCGGGAGTAGGGGGACTCGCCAGTGACAATGTCAACGCAATAGCAGTGGATCGGGAAGGTCTGGTTTGGGTAGGCACTGATGAAGGTGTATCTGTATTTTCCAACCCTTTGGCACTTATGGAAGGAGACGTAGATGCCATCGAGCCCATTTTTGAGAATAGACCTCTGTTGAGAGATGAAAATATTACTGCAATAGCGGTGGATGGTGGTGACAGAAAATGGATCGGAACAAATTCGGGTATCTGGCTTTTTGATGCACAGGCAGACCGGCAAATTTTGAACTTTACGGTGGACAACAGTCCGCTCACAAGCAATGAGATTTTGGATATTGTTATTGATCCAAAATCGGGAGAAGTCTTCTTCGCAACTCCTTCGGGGATCATTTCTTACCGGGAAGGTGCCACCAGGGCAACCAATATTCATCAGAATGTAAAAGTGTTTCCTAACCCCATTACGGCAGATTTTGTAGGTACAATCGGTATATCCGGATTGGTTGAGGATGCACAGATTAAGATTACCGATGCCAGCGGCAAGCTAATCTGGCAAACCCGGGCGGCTGGTGGAACGGCCACCTGGAATGCCCGTGATTACAATGGGAATAGAGCTGCTACCGGTGTTTACTTTATCTTTAGCTCAGACGATGCCGGTGACGAAACCTTCGTGGGTAAAATTGCCGTTATAAA
>JBCCIX010000179.1:0-8297 GCA_039028075.1 Bacteroidota bacterium
ATCCCAATTGAATTCACCGGTAGTCGTATTTTGAAAAATAAACGGTTCAGCAGGTGCAGGATCAATTGCTACACCATTGGTCGCTACTCCAAATCGCCAATCCGGTCGTCCGTTGTCCTTGGTAATACTCGTGGTGGAAGCCGCCTTTGAAGGTGTATTGTTAAAGCGGTAAGTTTTTTCACTATCATCCAACTCTGAAACCATATTCTGAATTTGATTTCCATATTCGTGGGTGGGAATACCGTTGGTTACTACCTCCCGGTCTCCGGCACCATTAACGGCAGTGTCATCGTAGGTATTCATATCCGGACCCATATCGCAATCACGGTTATTCTGATCTGTAGAATTATCATTGGCACAGGAGGCTGGTGCCGCCGTAGTAAACATAAACGTATCTTCACTGCTTCCGCCGTTACCATCTTCAGCTATTACACGTCCCTGGTAATCAGTACCCGGAGCTAAACCTGTCAAATTAAAGTCTAAACCGGTTTCACCTGAGGTAATTTCACTTCCGGCCAACAGTACTTTATAGGTAACGTTGTCGCCATCAGGATCATTAGCCGCGGTCCAGGATAAGCCCGCTGTATTGGTGGTAATGTCACTGACTGTTACGATAAAGGATTCGGGGTTAGAATTCATAGCATCGGTTGTAGTAAAACTAAAGGTAGCTGTAGTCTCATCATCGTTACCATCTTCTGCGGTAACCACGCCATTATAAGTAGTGCCGGCATCCAAACCTGTTATATTAGCACTTGTTACAGTTAAGCCAGAGAATAATGTCTGTCCTTCTACCGCTACACTGTAGGTTACATTGTCGCCATCAGGATCGGTTGATGCGGTCCAGTTGACCGTAGCAGATGTTGCTGTAATGTCTGAAACTATAGCTGAAAAAGGTCCTGGATTATTATTCGATAGTGTCGTTTCTTCGTCGTCGCCACAGCTCGCGGTTGCTAAGAAAAAGACGATAAGCAGAAAGGTTAAGATTTGATTAAAATACGATTTCATAAAAATGTTAAGAATGCATAAAGTAATGAATTAAAAAAGTAAGAGACTTCTATTCAATGAGCAACCAAAATACGTTTACGCTAAAAATCACTTCGTCTCGTTTCTTGTGGCAACATTGAATAGAATAACGCTTAGTAATAACCATGAAGCTAGTAAAATAAGTGGGACGGTAACCATGCGACTGTAGTTTAAGTAATAAAGTAGTATTAATAAATGTTTAAAATATTGTTACTGTTTTGCTCTAAATCTTGAACAAGATAGTGCCTTTATTGCTATTGCACCCAAATCCAAAGGGTGGCAAATAGGAGACCGCAATAATGTATAGTAATTCGTTTTTATCGAAAAAACCTTTTAAAAGGCAAATTTATACGACCGTTGACCCGTGGTTGTCATCGAAGTTACGATATCAGCCACTATGGCCTTTACTGACCTTAAAAAGAGTATACTGGGTGACATTTAGGTGACATAGACAACGTAAATCCCACTTTCTCACCATCGGTAAGGCCCTGTTTTTAGGAAAAGGCATAATTTCGGTAGTGCTATGAAGATGGTATCAACAATTTTACTCGTCCTGTTTTGGTTTACAGTTCCTGCCCAAATTCCTAAAAATTCCCTGCAGGTCATCGATTCCTTAATTGATGCCGATGCATTTGATGAAGCTTCGACAAAATTAAAGATACTGGAAGATCAGTCCAACTCCACAGACCCTCTCCTCTATCATGTTCATATACTTCGAGGTGATTGGTTTCTATCACAGGGCGACTATATGGAGTCTATCATGGCCTATAAGAGAGTACTTGAAGATGATTTTCCTGCTGATAGCGTAGGTACTTTAACTGTGGCTAAGGCTATTAATGACCTGGGCATAGCTTATTATAAAATTGGAGAATTAGATTCAGCCAAGTGGGCACATCGTCAAAGCATTGAAATTTACCGTAAGTATGATTTTCCACTAGGATTGTCTTATAACTATAACAACCTTTCCATTATAGCCAAGCAAGAGAAAAGATTTGAAGAAAGTCTTACTATGCTGGGGCAAGCTTTAAGTGCTGCTATAAAAGCAAAAGACAGCTTAGGTATCGGGTTCATTTATCTGAATATGGGAACTACATATGCCGACAACACCAGCCGACTTAAGGCATTAGATTACTTGTATCGCTCCATTCGCATCTTTGATGAACTTGAGGATGCAAATATGTCGATAAGGGCGAAGATTAACCTGGCCGGATTATATAATCGTTTGGGTTCATACGACTCTGCACTTGCACTATTAAGAAACGCCGCTGTATTTTATGAATCTAGCGGCAACACTCGAAACCAAGCTTATTTGTCTATTAGATTAGCTGAATTGTTTATCGACACCGATCAGCTTGACAGTGCTCAGCATCATGCCGATCTTGCGCTAAAGTTGGCGAAAAATAGCCAAAGGAGCCTGAATGTAGCCCGCGCCTATCACTTAAAAAGTCGGATCGCTAAACGGAGGAACAACCTTGATCGGGCCGCAGAATACTTAGAAAATGGAATACCCTACGTGAGGGGTAAGTTCAAGGGTCAGGAGTTTGTGATGCGAACAGAACTAGCAGATGTCTTTTTACTTCAAAAAAGCTATAAAGAGGCCATTAAAATAGCTGAGTACGGTTTAGCAGATGTGGGTACAACACCCAACCTCGATACAGAGGTAGCCGCTTACCAGGTTCTCTACAAGGCGAGTAAAGCATCAGGAAACGACCTTGATGCCTTAAAATGGTTAGAAAAATTCAAATCAGCTCAGGATTCACTGTATAACAAAGAAAAATCACTGGAGATGGCCAGAATTGAATACCGGGACTATCTTCAGCTCAAGGAACGACAAGAGGCCAACGAAAGAGCCCGACTTCAGTTGGACTATGAGCGCAACCTGGAGCGGCAAAAATGGTGGCAGTATTCGGCACTAGGTGGTGCGGGTCTATTGCTTGTTATCTTGTCACTAATTTACAGATCGTATGTTACACAAAAGCGAGACCATCAACTCCTTGAGTATAAGAATGAAACTATTGAAGCCAAAAATGAAGAACTGCTGGCTAAAAACGAGCAGCTTCAAGCCCTTCGAGAAAAGGATTATAACAGTCAGCAAAGTGAACGTAGACTTCTTCAAGAAACTATTTTCCTGAAAGAACGAGAACTCGCCGGTACGGCGATGATCAACCACGAAAAAAATTCGATTCTCAGGTCAATAGGTGACCAACTTACTGACATTTCCGCGTCGGTTACTAGTGATGTTAAGCGGGAAATCAATGCCTTAACCAAGATGGTCACCTCAAATATAAACTCTGATGCTAGCTGGGATAGTTTTATACACCAATTCAAGCGGGTACATCCTGAGTTCTTTCAAAAACTTAAAGACTTGTACCCTATTTTAACGGTCAATGATCTAAAACTCTGTGCCTACATCAAAGTAGGCATGGATAATAAGGAGATTGCTGGAGCCACTAACACGGCTTTATCTACGGTAAAGAAGAATATTAATCGGCTCAAAAAGAAAATTGAGTTATCAGCAGAAGAAAGTGTTAGGGATTATCTGATACAATCCATCTAATCCATCACTTTTAAAATTTATACAGTCACCGGTTAGTGTTCAATTCAACGTCACTGGATCAAATACTGTTTGAAACGCTCTCCATGAGGTAACCACATAACCAGGCACCATATGTACCTAACGCATATCCTAAAACGGCTAATAATACACCTACAGGAGCCAAGGAAGGGTGAAAGGCCGCTGCCACCACGGGTGCGGATGCGGCTCCGCCGATATTGGCTTTGCTCCCTACTGCGAGAAAGAAATAGGGTGCTCGAATTAATTTAGCAGCGATAAACAAAAGCCCGACGTGGATGATCATCCAGACCAAACCAACCAAGAAGAATCCGGGATGATCTAAGATAGCCGTAACATCCATCTTCATCCCTATGGTGGCCACCAAAACAAAGATGAATACCGACCCTATTTTTGAAGCTCCGGTACCCTCTATTTGCCTTAACTTTGTGAACGATAAGGCAACGGCAACCGTGGTAGCGACTACGATAATCCAGAAGAACTTACTCTGCAGGCTAAATTGATGCAAATAGGGCATGTTCTCATCGATATACGGTGCTATAACATCGGCCATGAGATGGGCAAAGCCGGTAATGCCAAAGCCCACACCCATGATAACCATCAAATCTGAGGTGGATGGGATTTTAGCAACACGCTTACTAAAGGCCTCCATCTTATCCTTTAGCGATTCAATGGCTGAACTATCAGCTTTCAAAAACGCGTCGATACGCTTGGTTTTGCCGATACCTAAGAGCAGAGCCGCCATCCATATCTCCGCCACAATTACGTCCACAGTAATACTGATGGAATACAACTGATCCGAAGGTTCAAATACCTCGTACATAGCGGCCTGGTTGGCACCACCACCAATCCAGCTTCCGGCTATGGTAGTCATGCCACGCCACACTGCATCAGGACCTACACCTCCAACAAACTCAGGGTTAATGAAACTGACGATCCAGATGGCGGCAGGTCCGCCAAAAACTACGCCAAGGGTAGCGGTAAAAAACATGATCAGCGATTTTGGACCCAGCCGGATAATCTCCTTAAGATCCACTGAAATGGTGAGTAAAACAAGACAGGCCGGTAACAAATACCTAGAGGCTACGAAATAGAGTTGCGAAGCCTCAGCGTCCACTATGCCAAATGTATTGAGCAAGGAAGGTAAGAAGTAACTCAGAAGGATAATGGGAATGTAGGTATAGAACTTCTTCCAAAAGGGGCTGTTACTGGACGCGGTCTTAAAGATTGCGGCCAATATCAGCATTAAAATTCCGAAGATTACAGCATCATTAGTTAATAAAGGTTCAGTATGAGCTTGCTCCATATATGAATTAATAAACGTGCAAACTAAAGAAATGTAGAGAGAATAACTAGTCGGACAGAAGGGCCACCAGCTCGCTGAGTATCATAGCAGTGGCACCCCAGACCACATGGCCTTTCACATCAAAATAAGGCATATTTACAGCGTTTCCGTTACCAAATTCCATGGGCTTCTTTTTTACTTTACGTGTATCAGTGAGAATGGATAATGGGGTTTCAATAAGTTCTTTTACCTCAAACGTATCTATTTCAAATCGCAAGGGCTGATCAACATACGCCAACGTGGGCGTAACCTTGAAATTACTTGGCGGAATGTAAAGATCGGTAAGCTGACCTATAACTTCTAGGTCACCGGGAGTAATGCCAACTTCTTCTTGGGCCTCTCTTATGGCGGTATAGATAACACTCTCATCACTGTCCTCCTTTTTACCACCGGGAAGACTCACCTGCCCACTGTGAGCACCGTTATATTCGTGGCGCAGTGTTAATGGAATGTGCCATTCTTCGTCTTTCCGATAGAGTAAAATGAGGACACCACTTACTCTGGCCGCATTCATCTTTTCTATATTGAATCGAACATCTCTAATACCGGAAGGAGTCATTATACCTTGCGCACTGATACCTGGTAAGGGCTGAGCCAGTTTATTTTCTAACTTTTGTATAAGTAAGTCGGTCATCTTAGCGTTAACACTATTTATCAACTACCGATCTGTTTGTGATCTCAATATAAGAATTGCCCGTAACAGGTTTACCGTCCAGACTACCGTAAGCGTTGCACATACCTTCCCAATAATACAGTCTATGAATGGGTGAAAACTTAAGCGCTAATTCCTGCTCAGGAAGAACGGATTCTAATTCCATACTTAATGCCAGCGAGTTCACCTTAAGACTCCATTTTACGGGATATCGAACCTTTGATTTCCGACTGTACCAATATTCCAATTCATTTAAATTTATGTCTTTGCTTTCCAGGTCTATAAAACTTCCATCAGATTTGAAATATGTACCTCCATAGATAGTAACATTATCGCCAACATGATAAACACGATACAACATAAGTTCTTCTTTGGGATCATCAAGTTGAACAGAGATCCAATCCCAGGCTACTTCCTTTTGCCAGACCCCAATGCAATTCCACTGCCGGTCATACCATAGTTCCCCGTCCACATTCATGCTATGGTCACCTATACGCAGGGAACCGCCTGCGTTTAAACGCGGATAACTATAATATCCCGCCGTGGCATACCCTCCATAGTTTTCATATCCCGTACCTGAATGAAGCACCGCAGGTTTCTCGGGCTTAGTCACCAGACTTATGGCAATATCATGATCTCCCATTATACCACTTAACTTATATTCTCCCATTTGCCCGGTGAGGGCGTAACTTTCTCTTTTATCCGTGTAGCTCAAGTTAATAGGCAGATCATCATTTAGCAGATCAGGTAATATTTTTATCTTATAATCGTAATAAAACTTTTGATTGGAAGAATCTGTAATGGCAAAATTTACCATGATATAATCTTTATTATTGCGTGGATTAAAGTGAAAAAAAACAAATTCTAATCCGTACCCTTGACCGGTTTTCTTATCCTCAAGGTGTCCGGTATAATACCACCACTCCAATGAATTGCGGATATGCGGTGCCTCGTCAATTCTTAAATCGGCCTTGTCAGTATACTTATCGTTTCCACTGTAGGGAACAAATTTACATCCCATCAAAAAAAACAAACACACAAATAGAACTCTCATGCGAAAAAAACATGTGCTTATCCGAATTTGTTTTGGCAGTTAAATCGTTAAATTCAAAATGTAATTGCCCTACTTTAAATTCGGAATGACGCAATCTATTTTTTCCATTCTCCTCGTTCTTGTCTTTAGCCCTAACCTGGTTTACAGTCAGGAGAGCGTGCTAAATTGCACAGATTCAGCATTTTGTGTGCCAGGAGTGATCGGACTTCCCCGCAGTAAGGGTATAGTAATCAAACGTGAGGTGGTCAGAGATTATGCCATCCGTTCATCTTCAGCCGAAGAATATGGTAATGCCGAGGCAGATGTCATCAGAAACCGCAGGTACAGCTTCAAACTACGCTTTCCGATTGTGGTTAAGGATAACATCAGTATAGCCGGTGGTATTAAATATTTTGTAGAAGAATTCAATTTTGAAAATCCGCAACCCACGGATTATTCCTTTTACCAAAACCTGGAAGATAAGTCGCTAAAAAGCCTTAGAGCTGACTTATTTGTAATGAAGCCTACCAGGACTAACAAGTATTTTCTGCTTCGGGTAAGCGCCGGTTTGAATGGTGATTACACGGTCAGCAATGCTCCGACTACGGACTTTTTGCGGTTCTCAATAGCGCCATTGATCGGCTGGAAAAGAAACGATTACGTGAGCTACGCTTTTGGCGTCGGCTATAGCTATAGTTTCGGGCGTCGAAGGGTTTTTCCGGTTCTGGTGTACAATAAGACGTTTAGCAACCAGTGGGGTATGGAGTCGGTACTTCCCGCTGAAGCTAAACTTCGATACAACACACTAAATCAAAAGAACTACATGTATCTAAAAGCGGAATTAGATGGCGCGAATTACGGGCTCCGGCTGGAGGATCAAAATGACCAGATCACCTTTCTGGAAAAATCGGAAGTGCGTTTTCTCATATCCTGGGAAAGAGAGATCCACGACTGGTTGTGGTTTAGCATAGAATCAGGTTTTAGAACAAATATTGATTTTGACCTGACAGACTCGCCAACCATTAGGTCGGACCGTCTGATTGAGAACAACCTAAATATTGCCTTTACTTACGGCTTTAGTCTATTCATTGTCACCCCAAGAAAATTCTTAAAATAACTAAAAACAGCTGAAACTGACCGAAAGATCATGCTCCTCGACCAAGTTGCAAGCTAACCCTTTATCATTGTTTGCCCAATAGGCTTCCGCCAAGTACTGATTCCCTTTGTTCACTAACGGGTCCAGTTTTGTAGATTGCTTGAGTAGGCGAACGGCCTCTTGGTAATCAGAACGGTTATAATAGTACCAACCTTTGTTCCTATACGCCCAGGCATTGCTAGGATCAAGCGTTATACTCTGGTCAATATCTTTTCGGGCCAAATCAAAATCACCTTTTAAAAGATGTATGTATCCGCGGTTATTCAGAAAATAAGGTTGAATAGGCTCAAAATCGAGGGCGTTGTTTACTAACTTTAATGCCTCTTCCAGATTACCTTTCTCTATTTCAAGCAGCGCCAGGGCGTTGTAGGCATTCGACTCAAGCGGGTCTAATTGCAAAGCCTGATCAAGGTCGCTTTGTGCTTTATCCAACTCACCGAGATAATAGTAGACAGAACCTCGGTTGACCCAAACTTCTGCATTGGCGCTATCGAGTTCTAAAGTTCGGTCGAAGGC
>JBCCIX010000180.1:0-8296 GCA_039028075.1 Bacteroidota bacterium
GAATGGTTTGGATTAGCTGACTCAGGCATGGCTTCGAGAGTATCATTTCTAACGGTAGGATTGTGGTGGATGGGTTTTTCGCAAATCACTTTTAGAAGGTTGCCTGACAATGTATTTGGTAAAAAACCAACCGGTTCATTCTTGTTTGAAGGGTATCAACAGCTAAAGACCGTTTGGAGAAGTCTTGGCTTACTTAAGGTGATGAAGCTATTCCTGATGGCCTTCTTTTTCTATAATATGGGGGTACAAACAGTCATGTACTTGGCGGCCTCCTTCGGCGCAAAGGAGCTAAAATTAGAGCCATCTGCCTTGATCGCCACCATCCTTATTATCCAATTAGTTGCCATAGGTGGAGCTTATCTTTTTGCCTATATGTCAAAAGTCAAGGGCAACAAGAAGGCGTTGCTCGTCATGGTGTATATCTGGGTAATTATATGTTTAGGTGCTTATTTCGTAACCACCGAAAATGAGTTTTACACCCTGGCTTTTGTTGTTGGGATGGTTATGGGTGGCATTCAATCCCTGTCAAGAGCCACTTTTTCAAAGCTTATTCCTGCGGACACAGAAGATCATGCCTCTTACTTTAGCTTTTACGATGTCACCTACAACTTATCCATTGTAGTAGGTACTTTTTCTTATGGTTTTATTGAGCAGTTGACCAATAATATGAGAAATAGTGTTTTGGCCCTGATACTCTTTTTTGTAGTTGGACTCGGCTTTTTACTATTAGTAAGAATGCCAAATAAACTAAGTCCCACTAAAAGTTCTATGATGTGAACTGTTCTTGGTAAATTATAGTAATCAGCGCAAAAGCGGTACCTAGATATAGAATGGTGATGGGAAAGCCTATTTTTAAAAAGTCGCGAAAGTTATAGCCACCAGGCCCATAAATAATCAGGTTGGTCTGGTAGCCAATAGGTGTAAGAAAAGCAGCCGAGGCAGCAAACGCTATAGCTAAGAAAAAAGGTTCTCCTGGCACTCCCAGCTGATTTGATATCGCTAAAGCTAAAGGAAAGCATATGGCGATGGCCCCAACATTCGTCACAAAGGAAGTCAAAAAAGTAGCGATAATCATCAAACCTGCTAATACCGCAAGAGCGCCATACGCCGATAATACATTTATTAAAGTCATGCTTATCATTTCACCTGCTCCTGAATTGATCATAGCCTCCCCAATAGAAATGGACAGCACGAGAATAATGATCAGGTTAAGATCTAAATCTCGTTTTACGTGTTTGAGGGTGACTACACGCATGGCTACTGCTATAGATAGTAGTATCAATAAGGAAACAAAAAGATTAAAGAACTGTCCAAAAAGCAGCACTAATATTGCCGAAAAAAGAAGATAGAATTTAGTTCTATTCGGTTTACCAGGTCTAATCTCTTTTTCTTCACCTGCTATGATGTACAAATCTTTGAATAAATCGACCCTAGCGATAAATTGGTCACCGGTGTACATCAGAAGAACATCCCCTGCCTTTAAGCTTATACGACCTATTTTACCGCTTAACCTTTCACCATTTCGGTGAATGGCTATTACAGCGGCATCATACCTTTCTCGAAAGTTTGATTCTTTCACCGATTTTCCCAGCAGGCTACTGTTGGCACTTACCACCGCTTCTATAACTTGTACTTTTCCATTTGTGGAGGGCGTTAGCTTTGGTGGGAGTTCAATGCCAATATCAGTAAGTGTTAAGTCAATAATGTTATCTGTATTTCCGGCAAAGATCAGAATATCACCTTTTTGAATAACTTCATCAGGACTTACTGGAGTTATGAGCTCTTCGTTTCTTACAATTTCAACCAGATAAACACCGTTTAGATTTCTCAGTCCACCTTGAATCACACTTTTGCCGATGAGCTTAGAGTTACTACTTAACCTCTTTTCGATTAAATATTCGCGCTTGTTTAGCTCAAAACGCTCCATAATATCTGTTCGGCTGGGTAAAAGGTTAGAACTAAAAAGTGCCAAAAAGAGAATACAAACGATAGAAACGGAAATGCCCACCAGTAATAAATCAATAGGATCGATAGGAGAAAGTTTACTTTCCATTAAGAACCCGTTAAGCACAAGTGTGGTAGATGTACCTATTACCGTAATCATCCCGCCCAATATGGTAGCGTAAGATAGCGGAATAAGTAATTTGGAAGGTGAGATATTGTTCTTTCTGCCCCAATCAAAAACATAGGGTGTCATGAGAACTACTACGGGAGTATTGTTCACAAATGAGGAAAGAACAGCCACTTTACTCATCATTGATAAAAGAAAAGATCTGTACGACTTAAACCCTCCAAATACTCTATTTAAAAATAATTCAATATTGAAGTTTTCCCGAACGCCGGCGGTTAATAGGATTACTATGGCCACACTGGCGATAGACTGGTTGGAGAAACCTTCGAGTACCTGCCGGGGCGTGATTATACCTAGGATCACCAAAGCGAGTGCGGCAAAAAGAAAAGCGACCGTCGGTTTAAGCCATTGCATATAAATAGATACAAACATGGCGACGAGGATGATCGGCACCAAGTAAGCTTGATATTCTAAGACGAGTGTTGGCATTGGTGAAAGGATAGATCGCGATATACATTCAAACCTAATATAGCTTACATTTGTCAGCTATGATAAGATTGAACCTTCCCGAAGTTGAAGTCAAAATCAGAGAAAAGGAAGGAAATCATGAAATTTTTGATGTTATAAGAAAAAAATATATTCATTTAACTCCGGAGGAATGGGTTAGACAACACTTTATTCATTATTTGATATCCCATTTAGATTACCCCAGGTCTTTAATCAAAGTAGAAAGTGAGTTGCATTATAACCAGCTCAAAAAAAGGTCTGATATTCTGACCTATAGCTCCTCCGGAGTCCCTTTTTTGTTAGTTGAATGTAAATCGTTCAAGAATCCAATAAATCAAGAAACGTTAATGCAAGCCACCACTTACAATAAAACCGTAAATGCTCCCTATTTAGTTTTGACTAATGGACTAAAGCACTACAGCTATGCTCAACAATATGGTACCTACGCAAGCCTGAAAGAAATTCCATTCTACGAGAGAAAGGCTTGATCAGAGATGGTTATCTACACTTGTATAAGGTAAATTAAAGGCCTCGGAGACGGCGCGGTAAACAATGTCTCCATTAATCACATTAAGACCTAATTTAAGTTCTTCATTTTCCTGACACGCTTTTTTCCACCCTTTGTTAGCCAGTTGTATAGCGTAGGGTAACGTTGCATTAGTAAGCGCAAGTGTTGAAGTATAAGGAACGGCACCGGGCATATTGGCAACACAATAGTGCACTATGCCATCTATGATGTAGGTAGGATTTTCGTGAGTGGTAGGTTTACAGGTTTCAATGCAGCCACCTTGATCTACAGCTACATCGACCAATACGGTTCCAGGGAGCATCTCTTTGAGCATATCTCTTGTTATTAAATGTGGCGCTTTGGCTCCTGGAATTAGTACAGCCCCTACTATTAGATCGTGGCTATTTATTAATTCCCTTATATTATATTCGTTGGACATAAAGGTGTTTACATTAGCCGGCATTACATCATCTAAATACCTTAACCTGCCGATATTTAAATCCATTATGGTCACGTCGGCACCCATGCCGGCGGCCATTTTTGCCGCGTTAGTTCCTACTACTCCACCTCCCAAAATCATTACTTTAGCCGGTCTGACACCTGGAACACCCCCCAAGAGTATCCCTCTGCCTTGCAGAGGCTTTTCCAGAAATTTTGCTCCCTCCTGTATGGACATTCTTCCCGCTACTTCAGACATAGGAACCAATAAAGGTAGACTCCCGTCTTTCTTTTCTACCGTCTCGTAAGCTAGACATATACTCTTACTAGTAATCATAGCTTTCGTCAGTGGCTCGTACGACGCAAAATGAAAATAAGTAAAGACCAGCTGACCTTCTTTTATTAATGTGTACTCGGCCTCAATGGGTTCCTTTACTTTAATGATCATTTCTGCTATCTCGTAGGTAGCTTCGATGGTAGGTAATAGCTGGGCACCAGCACTTTCGTAGTCTGAATCAAAAAAACCACTGCCTTCGCCCGCAGTCGATTGTATATATACAGAGTGACCTCGTTTGGTCAGCTCTTGAGCACCGGCCGGAGTAAGCGCCACTCGATTTTCATTATTTTTTATTTCTTTAGGAACGCCAACGATCATAGATATGAAATTTTGTGGGCAAATATACTTGGATTTTTAGATTCGCATAGGTTTAAAATGGTATAATAGACGGCTTTTTTATTTGATTTTATCGCTTCAAAAAGCCAAATAAAATATTTCATTTTGACAAAAAGCTAAATAATAATTTGTACTACACGACTTTTTAAAATAATATTCGGATGTATACATACATTTTGACCGAATAGTACGACGCTGGCCAAGGCTTGACATTGATTTGAAAGCACTTCTCTTTTAGTTATTTTTGTTAGTACTCGCGCAAGTAGCGAAACTCAAATTTTCATTTTTGTATGGCAAGAGCAGCGAAGATAGGAGCAAGAACAAAAGAAGCAACTGAAATTCTTTCAGACTACCGGTTAGCCTGCGAAAGTAGGGAGGCTAGTCTATTGGGAAGAAAGGAAGTGTTTATGGGGAAAGCCAAATTTGGCATTTTCGGTGATGGTAAAGAGCTTCCTCAGATCGCGATGGCCAAAGCGTTTAACAAAGGTGATTTCAGAGCTGGCTACTACAGAGATCAAACCTTTATGTTTGCCATTGGTGAGTTGACACTACAGCAGTATTTCGCCCAACTCTACGCCCATACGGATATTGAAGCGGATCCGGCATCAGCGGGTCGACTCATGAACGGCCATTTTGCCACGCGAATGTTAGATGAAGAGGGCAATACCAAGGACTACACCAAACAAAAAAATAGTACCTCTGACATCTCGCCAACAGCGGGTCAGATGCCAAGATTGGTAGGTTTGGGTTATGCATCGAAACTTTTCAGGCAAAATAAAGAGTTGCACTCTTTTGCCGATTTATCAAACAAAGGAAATGAAGTTGCTTTTGGCACGATTGGAAATGCGTCAACCTCCGAGGGCCTCTTTTTTGAAGCTATCAATGCGATTGGTGTTCTGCAAGTACCTGTGGTCATGTCAGTATGGGATGACGATTATGGAATATCAGTTCCGCAAGAGTATCATACCACTAAGAGTAGTATTTCCAAAGCATTGGCCGGATTACAAAGGACGGCTGACGATGAGGGTTTTGAGATCTACAATGTTAAGGGCTGGGATTATCAGGATTTAATTCGTGTGTATAAAGAAGCGACTGCGCTTTCACGTAAACATCACGTTCCCATACTTATTCATGTGGAAGAAGTTACTCAGCCTCAAGGGCATTCTACCTCCGGATCGCACGAGAGGTACAAATCTGCGGAAAGGTTAGAATGGGAGCGCGATAATGATTGCATAAAAAAATTCAGGGAATGGATACTGCTGGAAGGTTTCGGCATCGAGGAAGAGTTGCAGGAAATTGAAAGAGAAGCCAAAGACACCGCTAAGAGAGCTAAGAATGATGCCTGGAAAGCGTTTAATGAATCGTTGAAAGAAGACGAAGCAGTAGTACTTGCTTTGCTGGAGCAGTTGGCTTTACAAAGTGATCATAAGGGAGTGATCAATAGTATTATAAAGGAATTAAGTACCACTGTTAATTCAATCCGATTAGATAGCATTAAGGCAGCGAAAAAGGCGTTGCGCACCGTAAGAAATGAAAATTCATCTTCAAAGCAAGCCATTATTAATTGGCTAGAGAGTGCAGAAAAAGGTAACTATGAACGTTTTAGCTCTCATTTGTACAGTCAATCCACCTCTTCAGCACTATCGGTAAAATCAATTCAACCGACGTATACAAACACGAGCAAGCTCCACGATGGGCGGGAAATATTGCAAGCTTGTTTTAAGGCAGCGTTTATCAGAGATCCTTTGACGATAGCATTTGGTGAGGATGTCGGAAAAATTGGAGATGTTAATCAAGCTTTTGCCGGGCTTCAGGATACGTTTGGTGGGCTCAGGATCACGGATACGGGTATCAGGGAAGTAACCATAATCGGTCAGGGCATAGGCGCTGCTTTAAGAGGCTTGAGGCCAATAGCGGAAATTCAATACCTGGATTACCTCGTTTATGCCTTGCAGACTTTAACTGATGATTTGGCGACATTACAGTACCGTACGAAAGGCGGCCAGAAGGCTCCGTTGATCATCAGAACGCGCGGACACAGACTGGAAGGTGTCTGGCATTCAGGTTCTCCTATAGGCATGTTGCTCCACAGCCTGCGTGGTATTTACCTATTAACACCGCGCAATATGACCCAGGCGGCAGGTTTTTATAATACCATGTTACAATCGGATGATCCGGCTCTCATCATCGAATGTTTAAATGGCTACCGTTTAAAAGAAAAGATGCCAGAGAATATTGGTGAATTTACCGTGCCTTTAGGTGAACCCGAGATTATTAGGAATGGAGGGGACGTGACGATCGTTACTTATGGATCTATGTGCAGAGTGGTGATGGATGCAGCTGCTGAACTTCAGAAGGTAGGAATTAGTTGCGAAGTAATCGATGTTCAAACGTTGCTTCCTTTTGATATACATCATACCATAGTGGAATCTTTGAAAAAAACGAACCGAGTGGTTTTTGCCGATGAGGATGTTCCCGGTGGTGCCTCCGCGTTCATGATGCAAAAGGTATTAGAAGAACAAAATGGTTACAACTATTTGGATTCTAAACCCCTTACTATCTCTGCTAAAGAACACCGACCTGCTTATGCTTCGGATGGGGACTATTTTTCTAAGCCCAATGTGGAGGAAATTTTTGACAAGGTGTATGAGATCATGGCTGAATACAATCCCACTACATTTCCCAGTCTCTATTAGTTCGTCTGAATGTCTCTTAAAAAGAATTCCGGAGTTACAATGGTATTGCTCCGATTTCCAGCTCGATCTAAAATATAGACTTTTAGTTTCGAGAGCCGGTCACCTAAAAAAGCCGTTTCTCTGAACGAAATCAATTGCACCAGAGCCTGACTAATTGAACCTTCTAAAGCAGAGCTGCCATCGAGATCATCAAGAACAGGGAAACGAGCATCATAATTAGCACTACATCCGGAAGGATTGATAGTTCTAAAATCTAGTTCTTCCGTTTCCTCATCTATCATACCATCATTATTAATATCGTTATAAAAACGTATGAAAATATTGTTATGTCTTTCATTCAAACGGTAATAGACCGTTGTATCTAATTGAACGCTATTTCCGTCTGGGTCTTGGACAAATATTTCAGGGTCTTCATCCCAAAATAAACAGGCAAATTGGCTATTTGCCAAGGGGCGCAGTGAATCAATCGTGGCGGTGTCTGAAATTACCAAAAGATCCTCAAGGGTCTCAACCCCAAAATTAAACTCATTTCCGGTCTTGTTACTAAAATAATTTCTCTCGTTAAAAGGTGGTGTATTCTCATCTGGCTCTAAACCTAAATCACCATCTCCGTCTTCGAAGTTGATGGTAATGATTAAGCTATCAGCTTCGTCAAAGTTTCTTTGTTCAACGTAAGTAATGCTTTCGAATTCTATTCTTGGCATATCAGCAAACTCAGGGTCATCAACACAGGAGTTTACAGTTAAGAAGATAGCTGAAACTATTAGTGAAGTGATTATCTTAATTCTTCTTTTAAACATGTCAGTTTCAAATATAAAGAAATAACGATTGCGATCTTTTAAAAGTTTTCAACAAGAACTGTTCCGTGTAAATAATCAAAATTTCAACGACTTTGCACTGAACTTATTTTTATATCAGGCTAAAAATAATCCTGTTTATGCTCATTATCTTTCGGCTTTAGACATTGAACCAAAGCAAGTAAAGACGATTGAGCAAATACCCTGCCTGCCTGTTTCGTTTTTTAAAAGACACAGAATTACCACGGAAAGCTGGAAAGAAAAGATAGTTTACGAAAGTAGTGGAACAACGGGCCTCAATGTAAGCCGTCATTACGTTCGTGAGGAAAAGTTTTATTTGGAAAACTGTGAAAAAACCTTTGCTCATTTTTATGGCCCACTGTGGAATTACCATATGCTGTTCTTATTGCCCGGTTATATGGAAAGAGGTAATTCCTCGTTGGTTTCTATGGCTAATTACTTTGCGAAATGCACTAAATCGAGCTATTCAGGATTCTATCTCCACAATTACGATGACCTGTTGAAGACGATCGATAAAATAAAAAAACGAAAGGATTCGCGTAAGGTTGTTTTATGTGGGGTTAGCTTTGCGCTAATGGATCTCGC
>JBCCIX010000181.1:0-8278 GCA_039028075.1 Bacteroidota bacterium
AAAAGTCTGGTGGGGTCCTTGGAAACACGTACTTCCATTATTTACTCCTCGGATCTCTTTCTTCCGTACGATGACCCGGATGACCACATCGACCTCGTCACGCTGCTTTCCTTACCCCAGTTGGATGTGCGTGCCATTGTGCTCGATCATACGATGAAAGAAACGGTTGAAAGAACTGGTGTTCCTAGGGTAATTAACTTTCAGGCCGCTCAAAAAGCGATGAAATTGTTTAAAAGAGAAGGTATTCCCGTCGTTTCGGGGTGCCGCACCCGGCTCACAGATTCAATGGATGACATTTCGAATAGAGCGGAGGAGGACCAGGCCGGAGTAAACCTCATCTTGAAAACATTACAAAGCGTTAGGGACAAGGAAGCAACCTTAATCTCGACGGGTTCAGTGCGTGATTTTACCGCAGCCTATAATCGAGACCCGGATCTCTTTCATTCGAAAGTCAAGCGGCTACTGATCTCCATTGGGGATTCTTATGGGGCTACGGGTACCGACGATTACAACACGTTCAAGGATGTGGAGGCATGGAAAGGACTGATCACATCGGGACTTCCGATTGACTGGCTTCCCACCAACCCTTCGAAAGTTCGTGGTGCTCCATCCAGGTACGTTTCCTACTGGTATTGCCTTCAATCTGAGCTCTTAGGTGAAAGTGCAGAGCCGTTAAAGGAATTCTTTGCGTCGGAAAATATCATTCCTGAGTCACGTAGGACGCGGCCCATGTGGAGCAGTGTTGCTTTCATCGAAGCGGCAGGACTACAATGCTACGATGCCAATGGTGAGGTAAAGTGGATGTCGGCAAATAAGGCAGACCAATTGGGTTTTTCACGCCTAGCACCTTATTCGTTTCTTCCAATCACGCTGACGCTGGATACCGCCGGCGTAGCTCAATGGAAAATCGCAGAATCAACTGAGAAGACACAACTTAGAATTTTTAGAATCAATGATTATTACCAATACAATGAAACAATGCTCAAGTTTATTAATGATCAGTTTAAAACAATTGAAAACTAGGCCATTCCAACTAGCCAAAAACCAGCACTACCTGTGGTGTCTTGTGGTACTTTGTGCCATCCCATGGGAGGGATTTAGCCAGCAGGGGGGTAGGGTGGTTGCGGAAAATGCGGTCGTTGAGCATTACCCATTCGTTGGGGATTTCCGAGAGGAAAGTATGTGGAGCGCATTGTACGCTGCTAAAAATGGTAAGATCTATATCGGCCTTTGTACTCACGCAGAGGCTGCACATTTCTATGAATTTGACCCTGAAACAAAGCAAATGAGACATATCGTAGATCTTACGGTGTTGCACAATGAGCGTGGTAAAGGGGTAAACACGAATGGAAAAATTCATGTTCGCATGGGTGAAGACGAGCAGGGTAATATCTACTTTGCCGGTCTTAATGAAGACACGGGTCCTGAGGTCATTGATCCGGGTAGCTACACTGGAGCTTTTTGGTACCGATACAATCCAACGCTGGACAAAGTGGAGGTGCTTGACATGATCAGTCCTCATTTTGGGTTGCTTGGTATGGTGTACGAGCCGGTGTACAACCGACTTTACGGGCTGGCCGAGGACGGTCACCTCTACATGTACGACATCAAATCTGACCTGACCAAAGACTTGGGCAAGGTGGATGATTGGGATATCTGCCGTACAATTTTCGCCGACGATAAAGGGAATGTATACGGCTCTTTTCCGGTAGCCCAAATCTGGAAGTATGACCCACAGCAGGATCGGGTTTTCGACTTTCCAAACATCAGATTGGAATACGATATGCAAGTACTTCCCCGAACGATGTCAAAGCCCATGATCGACCGAAAAGTGATTTGGCGGGTAATCGAGTGGGACCCCGTTGATAACGTCGCCTATGGTATCGTAGGTGGAAATTCTATGCTCTTTAGATACGATGTACACAAGGGAAAGGAAGGAGATATTGAGTACCTCACCACCTTAACAGCTCCACAGTACTGGCAGGAAGATGACGTTCGTACCGTGCCTTTTGCCACACTTACCCTGACCATCACTAAAGACCGCAAGATCTATTACGCACCGACCGGTTCAAGCTCATTCGATTATGTGGGTACCTCCTGGGATGTAAAGGACGAAGAAGAATTTCAGGCTAAGATGTCCGGTGGCTATTTCCCACCGGTGTCTTTTCTGATCTCTTACGATATCGAGACCGGTGAAAAGTCATCACTTGGCAAGATAGTCACAACGGAAGGTAACCTGGCCTACGGTTTAGGAGGTGCCTGTACGGGTCAGAAAGATGGGAAAATATACTTTGTGGGGGCTATCGAGGAAAAAGACCCGGATAAGGTAGTAGGGGAAGTAGGTAGAAGGTGGCCTTTCAGTATGGGTTTGGTCGCTTATGATCCAAACGAAGCCAATTGATTGACTAAAATGAAATCCTTCGAGAAATGAAAATACAAAAACAACTTCTGGTAATCGCTGTCCTCCTGTCCTTCTCTGCGAAAGTAACACAGGCTCAGAAAAATGTAAATCCACACATAGAGTCGCAGCGCCTTGACTTTCGGGATTTAGGCTATCCCGCCGCCACTATGATTCCGGCGGATGATTCACCCATTGCTTCGCTGCTCGCCCACTCCAATGGGAAAATCTATGGAGCTACTTCGGGCAAACAATCCTATCTGTTTGCATTTGATTATTACACCAATAAAGTGTACCCGCTTGGCAAAATTCCGGAAGCAATGGGTGTCCATAATGCGCTGGTGGAGGGTGTAGATGGGCTGGTTTACATCGGGTCAGGATTAAATGAGCTGGTTGAAGTACCACTTTCGTCTAAGATGCCTTACGGGAGAAGGGCTATAGAAAATCAACTTTGGGAGGATGTCAAGGCAAAGTACAAAAGGTATGAGGGTGGTAAGATCTACGTTTATGATCCTGAGGTAGGTGATGGTGAAGTCTATCTTCCTGAAGATGAGGCTAAAGTCCAGGTGCTTGCTACTCCCGTAGCCGGTAATTCCATTTATACCATGACCTACGATTCCATTACGAACAGCTTGTATGGAATTACCTACCCTGATGCTGAGTTCTTTCAGTATGATTTGAAAACGAAGACAACCGTTAATCATGGAAAATGGCTCAACACGATGTCTTACGCAGGGCCGGAGCGAAGCTGGAGGAGTATCCCCAGAAGTCTTGTTGCCAATAAAGGAAGGGTCTACTCTTCGGGAGATTTAGGTTTCATCCACTATTTCGACGGAGCAGATCGAAAAATTAAAAAGACTTCCATGCGAATACCCGGAGAGTATTGGATCACGCAAAAATATGAAGGCTATCCGGTTGCGGAACAATTGCTCCATATGGACGAAGGCCGACTGGTCGGAAGTACCAGCGATGGATTTATATTCACTATTGATCTACAGCGGGGCGAGCTGTATAGCATAGGAAAGCCAATGGTCGAGCGCAGGGTCCGGGCAATGACCATCGGGAAGGACAACCACCTCTACATGATCTGTGGCGAAAAGGTCAATGTATGCCGAATGTTCTCTTATGATCTGCATGCCCCTGAAAAAGGGTTTCTTGATTACGGGGTTTTAGGAGTTGATCGAAGTCCCTACTATGCGAAAATCGGTTACCAGTTTGATTCCATGTGTACGGCACATGATGGTACGATTTTTATCGGCGAAAGTGACCGACGAGCTAAGCTGTTTTTCTACGTTCCGGGTGGGCAAGTTTTTCCAGGTGTATTAAATCCAACAAATCCGAGGTAATGAGGATCGCTACAGTCTTTGTTCTGGCTAGCTTACTCATTGGCTGCAATGATCAAACCGTCGATGAGATCACATCATTAAGAGTGCCCGAAGAGTTGCTGATCGATGGAGATGGGTCTGATTGGCCTGTAAAATCATCTATTCTGTATGTCTATGATCGGGAAATTGATCAGGGTGGAAAAAAGAGAGTGCTCAGTGATAACCGTATTGGCTGTAGGTCGCTATGGACGGATAAGTATTTGTACCTGCTTTTTGAGGTACAAGATAAGCACTTGAACGCCAGCCAAACAGATCACGATCATGCAAAGCTTTACCTGGATGATATGGTGGAATTTTTGATCGATCCCGATAAAGATGCCACCGCACTCTGGCTACCAGATGATTTAATTTATCACATCAACATCCTGGGCACGGTCAAGGATGATCGTGGCACATTGGAAGGTGATCGGAACGTTGCCTGGAATGGTAGTGCCCACCACGCATTGGGAATCCGAGGCACCGTAAATGACGATAGTGACCTTGATGAAGGCTATCGGTTAGAGGTAGCTGTTCCCTGGGAGGAAATAGGCAGAGTACCCACTGAAGGACTTACCATGGGCTTCAACTTCGCGAATGGTGACCATGATGGCAAAGGGAGGCAGTTATTTGACTTGAGGTCTGCCTGGCCCATGCGGACTCCGAATCAATTTGGCATAATAAAACTTGTAAAAGGTGATGTGTAACCGCATACCCTATTTATTCTTAACATGGGTAATCCTGTTGTTCCTGACTGGATGTCAATCGAGTAATGAGACTAACAGGAAACGAAAACCAAATCTCGTTTTCATTCTAACGGATGAGCAGCGATACGATACCTCAGCCCCTTATGGTAACATGCAAATAAAAACTCCCAATCTGAACCGTTTAGGTGAAGGAGGAGTGGTTTTTGAGCGAGCTTACGTGGCCTCTCCCGTGTGCTCGCCGGCCAGGAGTACTATCCTCACGGGATTGTACCCACATACCAATGGTGTGACCAGCAATAGTATACCTTTGAGCGATACGGTCAAGACGTTTCCTGAACTAATTAATGATCCTGAATATAACTCAGCCTACATTGGAAAATGGCATTTGGGACGGGAGAACGACGCCTGGCATGGTTTCGACTACCGTTTTTCTACAGAGGGTTGGTATACAGATGATGATACAACCAATCAAACCGATTACAATAAATGGCTGGTAGCGAAAGGGTATCAACCTGATTTGACAGACAGCAAAACTTTCTCCCGATCTTTTGTATCGACGCTTCCTTACGAGGATTCAAAGTCAAAGTTTATAGAGCTCAAAGGGCTGGAGTTTATCGAGGCAAATAAAGAACAACCCTTTATATTGTATTTAAGCTTCTTAGAGCCTCATTTTCCTCATAATGGACCATTCAATCACATTCATGATACCTCAACTATGGTGCTGGACTCTAGCTATTACCGGTTTGACCGACCTGCGCAAGGTCCGCTAAATGACCATATGCTTACGGGCTATCCAAGCAGGGAATTACCAATTAAGGAATTAGTCGCCAGGTATTGGGGCCTGGTACACCAGGTAGACCTGACCATTGGAAAGGTTTTGGACAAACTGAGGGATGCCGACCTCGAAGAAAACACGATCGTAGTATTTACGAGTGAGCACGGCATCATGTTAAAAAAATTTGGTCAAAACGGAAAATCAGTGATGTACGATCAATCCTCACGGGTGCCGTTTATCATCAAGGCGCCGGGCGTCAATCCCATTTCAGTTGCACAGCCCGTTAGCCATATCGATCTCGTTCCCACGTTGCTTGACTTATTCCATGTACCCATTCCTGGCCAACTCCAGGGTCAAAGTTTACTTCCGATAATGCACGGAAGGAAGACACCGGAAAGTACCGTCTTTATGGAGTGGATACCTAAAGGGTACAGTGCCTTAGATATTAAATTTTGTCCTGAATGGGCATCCCTACGAGATTGTGTAGCCGCTAAAAATGCCCAGGTTCGGACAGCAGTTACTTCTGATGGGTGGAAGCTGATTTGGAATAATACACATCAATCGCAGCTTTTTAATCTCAATAAAGACCGGGAAGAACTTACAAATCTCTACCAAGACCCGGCTTATACCAAGCAAATAGAAGTATTGGAGGACCAGATCCTGACATGGCAAAATGAGACAAACGATAAATATAAATTTAGCAAATAGGACTATGAACAAATTTCACCTTACTTTTTCTGTATTGCTTCTGTACAGTGTATCGGGGTTTGGCCAGCAAAAGGTTGCGGTAGAGTTTCCCAGGGAATACAAGATGCTGGGAACACTCAAAACCAGAACCACACATGAAATTGTAGGCTCCGACCTGGGTATTGGCTGCGAGGTGCTGGACCGGGACTACGCAGATTACCATGCCTACAAACACTACTTGGATTCCCTAGGTGCCAAGACCATGCGACTGCAAAGTGGTTGGGCCAAGACGGAAAAAGTGAAAGGACAATACGATTTTTCCTGGTTAGATGCCATTGTTGATGATGCACTTTCTCGTAGGATTGAACCCTGGATCAGCATTTCGTATGGCAATGATCTGTATCCAAATGCAGGTGGAATTAGCCTTGGAGAGGGGATCCCAACAACAGAGGAGGCGCTTGAAGTATGGACAAATTATACAAGGGCCCTGGTCAATCACTTTAAGGGTCGGGTGACAAAGTGGGAGATTTGGAATGAGGCAGATCACAGTTATAATGATGCCGGTCCTGAAGCCTATGCCAGACTGTATTACGCGACGGCAAAGGCGGTAAGAGAGGTACAGCCTGCTGCAGAGTTAATAGGCCTTGCACTCGCTTCCGTTGGGAATAAACCAGAGTATGTAGAGTCATTCTTTGAATACCTTAAGGAAAGAAATGGGCTGCATCTGATTGATAGGGTTACTTTTCACGGTTATCCGAGAAATCCTGATGTTTCATCGGCAGACAAGCTCAAAGCCACGGTATACAAATACAAGCCCGGCCTCGCTCTTTTTCAGGGAGAGACAGGATGTCCCTCCACCTTAGGAAGCTCCGGGGCGCTCTCTGGATATCCATGGTCTGAGATCTCGCAAGCTAAGTGGAATCTCCGCAGAGCATTGCATTTCGTGGGAAATGGATACCCTTACAGTTTGTTTACGATTTCAGAATTCACCTACGATCGTAAAAACTTTAAGGGCTTGAACACCAAGGGCATATTAAAAACTAACGACGATCTTAGTATTGCTTATGCAAAGCCGACCTACTATGCCTACCGCAACCTTACTGCGGTGCTAGATCACCAGATGGAACTGCTCCCGGCAGTGAAAACAGAAGTTGAAAGTGATAGTAGTATATCCGTTTATACCTTCAGGCATCAAATCTCCAAGCTTCCTATGGTTTTCCTATATCAGGATGGATCCATTCCAAAAGATGACCATGAGATGTCAAACCTTACGCTCTCTATCGAAGGAATAGCCTTTGACAATCCCGTGGCGGTAGATCTTCTTACCGGGACAGTATATCAACTTCCGGAAACGGCTTACCGAAAAGAGCAAAATGAAGCTCGTTTTGAGAATCTCATCACCTATGATTCCCCGGTGATGATCGTAGACAGATCATTAATTTCACTTAGAGATTAAAAATTTGTTGATTTAAATATGAAAAAGTATGCACTTTTAATGGCAGCAGTACTTGTCGGTACATTTTTTAGTTGCGATCCTAAACCTGAGGAAGAAGGGCTGCAAAGACCTAATATTCTGATTATTCTGGCCGATGACGCAGGGTATGCTGACTTTGGTTTCATGGAAAGTGAGGATATGCTAACTCCTAATCTTGACCATTTAGCCCAGGAGGGTGTGGTATTTACAGATGCTCACACAAGTGCTTCGGTGTGCAGTCCCTCGCGAGCTGGCCTATTGACAG
This sequence comes from Bacteroidota bacterium, assembly GCA_039028075.1. Lineage (GTDB taxonomy): Bacteria > Bacteroidota > Bacteroidia > Cytophagales > Cyclobacteriaceae > Fulvivirga. The sequence goes on from JBCCIX010000181.1 coordinate 7,668, forward strand.
GACGCTACCAGCAGAGGTTTGGCCATGAAATGAATCTTAGGCCTCACCAACCCATGGCGTTTGACAGTGCACAGGTAACCATTGCTGAATTACTTTCTCAAAACGGATACCAGACTTCGATTTTTGGCAAATGGCACCTTGGAGAGGCACCTCATCAGCATCCTAATAAAAACGGATTTGACCACTTCTGGGGTTTTCTTGCCGGACATCGTTCTTATTTTCCTCAACCAAAGGACAGTATAAGGGAAGATATGCATTTACAAGAAAATGGGAGGCCAAGTTCATTTCAAGGTTATCTGACCGACGCTATTGGGGACCATGCTCTTCAGTACCTTGAAGGTATCAACCAAGACGATCCTTTTTTTATGTTCCTGTCCTTTAATGCCCCGCATACACCTATGGAAGCCGATCCAATGCATGACAGCCTGTTTAAAGATCATTCCAGACCGGTTTATGCCTCCATGATGTACTCGATGGATCTGGCTATTGGTCGGATTATCCGGAAGTTAAAGGAGCAGGAGCTCTACAATAATTCACTGATTTTCTTTTTGAGCGACAACGGAGGTTCTATTCAAAACAATAGCTCAGTAGCACCATGGAAAGGCTTTAAG
>JBCCIX010000182.1:0-8265 GCA_039028075.1 Bacteroidota bacterium
CTTAATTCACTATCGGGTAAATCATAAATGATGGTCTGCTTACTAATTCCGGCTACTGTACTATTATCATTAAATCGATCCTGACCGTCACCTCCGATCAGCCGCACTTTGATCCCATTTTGTACATTTCCATTGACATCGAAGACATCGTCATCGGCAAAACCGTAAAGCCGAATTTCTTTGGTTTCATCGGAAAAAAACGTACGATCAAATAGCAATTCATCTTTTTCTTCTTTTGAAAGATCATATATCCGCACCTGAGTTTCACGATTATTTTTTCTGATCACCTCAAAATATTCCGATTCGTCCGATCCATGAATGTCTACCTCACGAGCCAAAATATCGTAGTATCGATTTGCAAATTCATGCAGCTTCGTACGCCTTTCCTGCAGATGACTAATGATTTCAGCGCCATTCAGGGCGTATATCTCGTCTGGCCATTGCCTTACCGCTGATTCAATAACCTCGTCGGTAAGGTTTTTTTGTAGGATTCGAGCCTCATAAAGCCATTGCTCACGATCTAGCGAACTAAGAAAGCGGCGATCAAAATGCCGGGCATTGTCGTTGAGCCCCGCAATATCACGTATATCGTCATCAAATTTCTGGAACTTTCGAAGTGCCCATTTCCGCCTTATCCACCAGGGGAAGAAGCCATCAAATTTAAAGAAGGCATTATCCCTATCTTCAGGGATAGGGCGAAACATTTTATGATCTTGATTATCCTTCAACTCGGCCCAGCGCCACTGTCCCTCGTGACGGTCCCAGTCGCCAATCCACATATCGAAAAGCCGGGCTCGTAGCAGAAATGCTTCATCCACGTAGTTCTCATTTTCTTCCAAGAGCTCTTCGATGACGGTTTCGGTACTTACGGCATTTTCCGTAAATCCAAAACTTTTTTTGTGGGACCAGTCTTCATCAGCATCCTCCTCCAACATCATAAGCATTCCCCCGAATTTTTTTTGATATTGTCCTAGCTCCTCTGAATCAGGTAAATAATACAGTTTTGGGTTAGTATGGTAAATACCTGCCGCTCGGGCCAGTGGGGGTAAAATAAACGCTCCATAAGGATGCGCCGCGGAAATCTGATCTTGAACAAGATCGGCAAAAAAAGTCGGCTTTACAGGTCTAGGTAGCACAGGAGAAGGGTCTTTCTGAATTGATCTAAACGCGTATAGTTTGGTAGTATTGGCTTCAAGTTTTAAGGAGTAAGTCTGCATGCCGCCGCCGGGTTCTAGGATGTTCAACCCTCCTTTAATCTCTTTCAGGTTTGCTACAGGAACTTTAATACCCGTTGCCCAGGCTTTTCGATAATGATCCCCAAAGAAAAAGCGTTTTGTTCCACTGGCCTTGTATAATTTTCCTGCGGCTACTACTACTGAATCCTCATGGCTCGATGAAATTTCTTGCGACATGTGATCAGACTGCCCTACTGCAAAAATAACGATTAGCGAAGCGCATAGCGCCAGAATAAAACGCATCAGATACTTGCGCATATTTTTAAAGATTGGTGTAAAAGAATATGAAAGAAAAAGCGACAACACTTATGGCTAAAGCCACCATAAATACATTGTATGACCAGGATAACATTCGATATTTAGTCTGTAAAACCTTGCCTAGAAAGTACATATCCACAGACATACTATCATAGAGTTTTTGTTGGTTGCGTTTTAATTCAGTAAGGTGGTTAACATATTGACTAAGAGAGACTTGCAAATAATTTCCAAAAAAGAGGAGGCTCGATTTACCCTCTTCTACAGCTGACATATCCATGTGGTGAGAGGTCACCTTTGGGCGAGCTGACAATATGGCAAAGATAACGCTCACCAGTGCACCCACTAGAAGTATAAAAATGGGGACAGTGAACCTGAGATGGTCCACCATAAAAGTGCCACTAAATGTAAATCCAGCTCCCGATAAGGTCACAATTACAGAGAGAATTATCGTGTTGATGCTGATCATCATATTGGCTTTTCCATCAGCAATTGAACTTAAACTTATATGGTTATTGTAGTTAGCCCGGTAAAGCGTATCTACTCCGCGACCAAATTCTTTTCCGGTCTTCTCACGGGTGGTTATTTTATGGGCTTTATTAATTCGCCCGCGTTGTTTTCGAATGTTTTTTGCTTTTCGCTTTTGGTATTTCCGCTTTGCTGCATCGGTAAAAAACGTACAATTGACCAGGCGATTGTAGGCAATTTTCTCCCATTGGTGATCTGTGTACGTTTTCCCAAAAAGCATTTCACGCTCTACCCTCAACAGTTCCATTTTTCGAAAAAATCGTTTCCTTCCTTTAAACGAAATAAGTGCATCATGCAAAAGCTGGGATGACAGTGAACTTGTACTTGAAGGATCTTCGACCAGAAGGTTCAGTACTTTGTCTGCTCTATCCTGGGAATAGTTCTCAACTTCAAAAAAATGACTTGCAAATTTTAAGCTTTCCCGCTTGAATTTCTTGGCATCTGTCTTCATACCGGCGAAATAAAACCAATTCGCTAGGAGTAAAATCTCTAATTCTTCGGCGTTAAAATCATAGTCCTCTACTAACCCCCTGACTACCGCTGCGCATTCTTTAATGTGCGAATAACTGTGGAACAGCGGGTGATTATCCCCTTTTTTAAAAACTTTCTTTACAGTTAGGATCGCTTGACTGAGAATAGCGGAGTCCAACATGGGATCAATTCGTAGATGTTTTTTATCTGTTAAGTACTTTTCCATTGCTCACGATGAAACAAAAAGTCATCCAAAGGTAGATGCAGCATTAAAGCATGTATTGAACCTGTAACTTTTGTAAAATGTAGATATATTTCTACAACTAGAGGTTTCCCTTCCGCACTAGTACCGTACTAGTAATTCTTAGTCAATTGCAAAGTTCGCGCTTGATCTAACAATAGTATTTCTACCTCATTTCGGTAAAATAGGATACTTACAGATGGTATCTGTATACTTGTTATTGAATCAAAAGGGTGTTTCCGTATGTTACTACAATGTGTGCAGGGTTTTTTTCTTTAAAAGAGATATATGAGCAGATTAGGTGAGCTATTTTCCAGGCGTGGTACTGACGACTTGGATAAACCCAGGTCAGATAAGCCAAAGAGGGTAAAACAGATTCTTGATGAGCAGATAGAGGCAGGATTACATGAGTTCAATCGGTCAAATACAGGTTTGTTTATTTCTGCTTTTGCCGCTGGACTGGAAGTAGGTTTCAGCATCCTGTTTATGGGCACCATTTACTCTATGTTTGGGGGCGCTCTCAGTACCGAGACACTGCATTTATATCTTGCACTTTGTTATCCTATCGGCTTTCTATTTGTCATTATCGGGCGCTCAGAACTCTTCACCGAACATACTGCATTGGCCATACTACCTGTGTTGAGCCGGTCAGTGCGGGTTAGGGATCTGCTTGTCCTTTGGGGAATCGTTTATGCTGGAAATCTGGTGGGTGGATACGTTTTTAGTATACTTATTTCAAGAATCGGGACAAAAGTTGGGTTTATAGACGACCACGCCTTTGAGTATTTAGCGCACCATATGGTAGATTACGATTGGAGTACGATCTTGTTAAGTGCGCTCTTGGCGGGTTGGATGATGGGCTTGCTGGGCTGGTTAGTTACTTCTTCGCAAGAAACTATCAGCAGAATTTTTGTGATTATTTTGGTAACCTTTATTATAGGTATAGCCGGGCTCCACCATTGTATAGTGGGTTCAATAGAAGTATTCTCAGGCTTCATTACCAGCGATTCAATTAGTTTTACTGACTACCTTAGATTTCAGGTCTGGGCAACGTTGGGTAACGCTATGGGCGGAGCTGTTTTTGTGGCTATTCTGAAATTCAGCCACGTCAGGTTCAAATAATGACTGCCCTTATTGTAGATGATGAATTGGATATTGGTTTAATGCTAAGCCGTATACTCGAAAAAGAGGTTGTGTCTGCGCAACATGTCGATCGCATTACAAAAGCCCTGGAAATTCTAGCGGAAAAGAAAGTGTTTGATTTTTATTTTCTCGATTTAAATCTACCGGACGGAACAGGATTTGATCTGGTGCCTTTAATCAAAAAGCAGCAGCCTGAAGCAGCTATTTATTTTATTAGTGCGTACGATGGGGTTTTTGAAAAAAACAAAGCAGCAGAGTTGGAGGTTAACGGATTTATTAAAAAGCCTTTTACGAAATCCGATATTTTATCAGCAATCAACTGTTTACGGTAAATTATGGAAAACATACTCATTATTGATGATGACCGCGATATCTGTCTGCTCCTGGACAAATTTCTAACTAAAAAGGGTTTTCTGGTACAGACGACTTCAACCGGACAAGAGGGTATACACTGGCTGAAAAAAAATGAAGCCGCCGTCATTCTGTGCGACTTTAAATTACCTGATTACAGCGGCTTGGATATTCTTCAAAAAATAAAAATTCTCCACCCCGATGCTCAGGTAATTATAATTACCGGGTATTCCGATGTACGTATTGCCGTTGAGGCTTTAAAGAAAGGAGCATTCGAATACGTCATCAAACCACTCTACCCCGATGAAATTTTGATGACCATAACAGCCGCTTTGAAAAACAACGTTTCTAGGGAGCGGAATAAGCCTGTAAAGAGGAAAAAGCACAAAAGTCCCCAGTTCATCATCGGCCCCAGCCGGCAGTCGCAGACGGTTCAAAAGCATATTGACTTGATCGCTCCTACGGATATGTCTGTCATCATTCTCGGGGAAACAGGCACCGGAAAAGAGTACGTGGCCAAAGCTATTCACGGCAAAAGCCAACGTGCCGAAGGCCCTTTTGTAGCAGTAGATTGTGGAGCGCTACCTAAGGATCTCGCAGGCAGTGAATTATTCGGACATGTAAAAGGTGCCTTTACCGGAGCCGTTCAGGATAAGAAAGGGTGTTTCGAACAAGCTGACGGTGGCACGTTGTTTTTAGACGAAATTGGAAATCTCAGCTACGATAATCAAATCAAGCTGTTACGCGTCTTACAGGAGAGAAAGGTAAAAAGAGTAGGTGGTGTAAAAGAAATCGATGTTGATGTTCGAGTAATCATCGCCACGAATGAAAATTTGAAACGCGCAGTACAGGAGGGCGAGTTTAGGGAAGATGTTTACCACAGATTAAACGAATTCAATATTCAGCTTGCGCCATTGAGAAGCCGGCCCGAAGATATAGAAGCCTTTGCCAAACACTTTTTACAGCAAAGTAACGAACAGTTGAAAAAAGATCTTCAAGACTTCGATCCCAAGATATTAAACTTGTTAAAAGCGTACTACTGGCATGGAAACCTAAGAGAATTAAGCAATGTAGTGAAACGTGCCGTGCTGTTATCAACTGGTTCTAGGGTAAAGGCAGAAGCTTTGCCGGAAGAAATAAAAGCGCCTGGCACATCTTCGGAAGCAGGGTTTAATATTACATTTAATGGAAAAATCCCTACCAGCCTTAAAAAAGTAGCCGAAGCAGCGGAGCGAGCTGCTATTTTGGAGGTATTGAAAAGAACGAATGGCAATAAATCCAAAACGGCCCAACTTTTAGATGTAGACCGGAAGACCTTATACAATAAGTTGAGCGCGTATGATATCTCAACCTAGCGTGTAAAATACTAGCCTATCAAACCAATTCATTTTTCTTTATTCTGCTTTAGACTTTTCATTTTAGCTAGGACTATGCCTGCAAAATTTGCCTTGTCTAACGAAAAATATGATCAAAATTTAGTTTGCTTTAATCAACATTCATTGCACTAGCGCGTAGCATTTTCAATGTTTACCCGGGTTTTCGGTAACATCTCAGGAAACTTCTTTTGAAGAAATTTGATTAACTCTTCGCGTATATGAACCCTTAAATCCCACGCTTTTGGAGAATCTTTTGCACTTACGAGTACTCTGATTTCGATAGTTGTGTTGGTACTATCTGTAACCTGAATCACGTTAACCTTGCCATCCCAAAGTGCAGTTTTTTGTAGGATTCTATTGAGTTCAGAACGTAATTCATCCACCGGCATTCTGTAATCCGTGTGAATAAATACAGTCCCTAGGATTTCGGAACTGGTGCGTGTCCAGTTTTGAAAGGGTTTTTCAATGAAATAGGTAGACGGCACTACTAACCTTCTTTTATCCCAAATATTGATTACCACATAGGTGAGAGTTATTTCTTCTATTCTTCCCCATTCTTTTTCCACAATTACCACATCATCTATTCGAATAGGTTGCGTAATCGCAATTTGCAAACCCGCCAAAATATTACCTATCAGTTTCTGGGCAGCTAAGCCGATAATAATTCCTGCAATGCCCGCCGAGGTAAGTAAACTAATCCCTATTTGACGGATCCCTTCGAAAGTCATCAAAGCCAGCCCCACCGCTACGACAATAATCACTACAATCGCCACTCGCTCAAAGACTCTAATTTGTGTAAATATTTTTCTGGCTTCCAAGTTATCTTCTTGACTGACATCATATTGCTTCATGAGGGCTAGTCTTCCTACGGCTACCATTTGAATGAGTAGCCAGGCCCCGGAAAAAACCAGTAAAACATATCGTGTACGATTGATCCATAACAAGTTCCACTCCAGATAATGAATAGCGGGCCCTAGCATTGCAATGAAAATGAAAAAGAAAAGTGGATTTTTTAGCTTAGCGAGAACAGCACTATCGATTTCATAAATTCGAACGGTTCGTTTTAACGCAAAAAAGGCGATAATACTAATGATCATCCCTAAAACAAGGCTTAGTAAGATCACTAAAAACTCATAATAGGGACTTTCTAAGGTGTGCAAAAGATTACTCATAGATCCGCTTTGTCAATAATTTCATAGGTTTCAATTCGATCGGCTAAATCCGGAACTTCCCTACTTGCATAGGCATCTTCATCAGGTTCATAAACTAGGTCAATATAGATGGGGAAATGATCAGATCCAAAATTTTCCAGACGTTCAATCGACCTGACCTTAAAATTATAATCTAGGAAAAAGTGATCCAAAGGCCATCTGAGAAGCGGCCAATGGGCATTAAAGGTATTGAAAAAGCCTCGCCCCACTCGAGGGTCTAGAAGTCCGCTTATTCTTGTGAATAATCGGGTAGTGTGTGACCACGCCACATCATTAAGGTCTCCCGCCACGATGCAGGGTAAACCGCTAGCCTTTGCTTGCCTCCCTATAGTGACCAATTCCGCATCTCTGGCCAGGGATTTATAATTTTCGCCGGGAGTCGGCGGTTTAGGATGTAGACCGAAAAACTGAACTTTTAGTCCATTTTCTACCACAATGATGGTATGCACAGAAGGCACATCATCTTCCACCAAAAATTGCACCTTCGCTTCTTTAAGGCTATATTTTGAGTAGAATAAGATCCCGTAGGTATTAGGCAACGGATGCCTTATACTGAAAGGATGGGTATTCCTGAGCTGGGTATCCACGGCATTTAGCCATTTGTCGTCACATTCCAGTAATAGAATAATATCAGGATTCTTATCTTGAACCAATTCCAGCAACGCGTTGTAATTCGAATTATGCATGTACACATTAGCACTTAACAGGCTCAACTGCTGCTGTCTCGTGGTTTCTCCTTTGAAAGTGAGACTCTTCTTTCTACTGAACCTTGTGTACGGATAAATAAGCCGAAGGCAATGTAATAGCGCCGCTAGGGACAAAGCAAATAATATCCACTCCATCGCAGTCTTCTCCATGAAGCAATAGCAAAAACAAATGACGGCACCTACAGCTGTGAACTGCGCATGAGGAAAATCGAAGAATCTTACCCACCAAAACTTAAATTTGACGAAAGGCATGATTACGCCCGCTAAAAATATAATCGCGAATATGTTAAGTAATTGGTCGATAGCAAAAGAACTATTTTATTGTAAATTCCTTATTCTCATACGCAATATCAAATGGCACCAAATTAAATGACCGACTTTATTTCTTCCGAACGTTTGCTTACCAGTGTTCTTCAGAGTTCCCCTTATGGCATCATGACTTTTGAATCGGTGCGAAACCAATCCAACGAGATTGTTGATTTCAAATGGCAATTGGTGAATGAAGCCGCTGAAAAGATCGTTGGAAAGGACAAAGTAAAGCTAGTTGGTCGAAATCTGTTAGACGTGTTGCCAGGAAATAGGAAGAGCGGTCTTTTCGATACCTACAAAAGAGTAGTTGAAACCGGAACTGCAGCGCAATTCGAGCAATTTTATGAAGCCGATGGATTAAGCTTTTGGTTCGATATTTCGGCAGTGAAAATAGCGGACGGTTTCACCGTTACTTTTCAGGATATCACCGCACTCAAA
>JBCCIX010000183.1:0-8230 GCA_039028075.1 Bacteroidota bacterium
GTTTAACGAGCGAGTCCTTTTTGAAGACCTAACGTTTGGTATTGTTCAGGGAGAAAAGATCGCGCTGGTTGGGGCAAATGGTAGCGGTAAATCTACCTTACTCAGAATATTAGCAGGTTGGGATGAACCTGATTCCGGTGCAGTAGCCGTAAGCCATAATGTTAAACTCGCTTACCTGAGTCAAAATCCAGAATTCGATAGTGATCTTTCGATACTCGATGCGGTATTGTCCGGTAATGATCCTACCACGGTCATCATCCGCGAGTATGAGCGCGAATTGATTCGGTCGAGTCAGGGAATAGAAAATACCGATCGACTCACTTCTCTTATTGATCAAATTGAAAAGAATAATGCCTGGAATTATGAGCATAAACTGAAAGAGGTCTTAGGAAAACTTGGTGTACATGATTTAGACAAAAAAATTGCTTCGTGTTCGGGAGGACAGAGGAAGCGAATTGGATTGGCCAAAGTGCTAGTAGAGCAACCCGATCTGGTTATCTTAGATGAGCCTACTAACCACCTCGACTTGGAAGCTATTGAATGGCTGGAAGGTTACATTTCCACGAGTAATATGGCACTAATTATGGTAACCCATGATCGATACTTTTTGGATAACATAACGAATCTTATCCTTGAACTGGATGATCGCAGTCTTTATCGCTATCATGGTAATTATACGTACTACCTTGAAAAAAAGGAAGAACGACAAGCGATAGCCTGGGCAGAAAAAGATAAAGCTAGAAATCTTTACAAAAAGGAGTTGGAGTGGATGAGGAGGCAGCCTAAAGCAAGAGGAACCAAGGCTAAATATAGAATCGAGGCGTTTAACGAAATTAAGGAGAAAGCGCACACGGATTTAAGCCAGTCGCGGGTGACTCTGTTGGCTAAACAAAGAAGACAGGGTGGCAAAATTCTGGAGTTAGATAGCGTCTCCAAGTTATACGACGGACGTGTGATTATTGAGAATTTTAGTTATGTTTTCAAAAAAGGAGATCGTATCGGCATTGTTGGAAAAAACGGTAGTGGAAAATCCACTTTCTTGAATATTTTAACTCAAACTTTGAGTCCTGATTCGGGTGAAGTAACCGTTGGGCAAACTACCAAAATAGGGTATTATCAACAGAGCGAACCCACGTTCAAACCGGGTCAAAAAGTGATTGAGGTGGTTCAGGAGATTGCCGAGGTAATTAATATAGCTGACGGCAGTAGTGCGTCTGCTTCCAAGTTTCTAACTTTTTTCAACTTCTCCGTGCAGGCGCAACATGATTTTGTTGACAAATTGAGCGGTGGGGAAAAAAGACGGCTGCAGCTTTTATTGGTGCTTATTGAAAATCCAAACTTTCTCGTGTTGGACGAACCTACCAATGATCTTGACTTGGAGACCTTGAGGGTTTTGGAGGTTTTTTTAGCCGATTTTAAAGGCTGTGTGGTTATTGTATCGCATGATCGGTATTTCATGGACCGCTTGGTAAATCATCTTTTTGTTTTAGAATCAGGTCAACCTATCCAGAGCTACCCAGGAAACTACACGGATTACAGAACGGAGCAAACTACTATCACCGTTTCAGCGGCATTGAAAGCCGGAAAAAAGACCCAAGAAGCGAAACAAAAGGACAGCGTCAAGAAATTATCATATCACCAAAAGCGCGAATTTGAGCAATTAGACGAGGAGATAGATGCATTGACTCAAAAGATAAAGGAGTTGGAACGGCACCTAAATTCAGGGGAAACGGATCACGAAAAACTCACGCAGTGGGGTCTTGAGCTTGAAGTTTTTAAAAAAAGTTTGGATGAGAAAGAAATACGCTGGTTAGAACTTGCTGAAATTCAAGGTGGCTGAGAAAATGAATGGGTAAAATGGGCGGCAGGGGAGATTTCGAAAGCGTAAAAGAATTTTGGAACCTTCAAGAGCTATTCAATTTAACTTCAATACGTTCAGTTGGTCACCGCAAAGGTTTAAAAGCTCTTGCTGAGACCGGCCCAAGGATGGATGTAAAAACTCCGCAGCTATTTCCACTAAAGGTATCAGCGTAAACTTTCGTTCCGGAATTCCGGGGTGGGGCACCTTTAAATCTTTAGTTTCTATCACTTCATTGTGATAATAAAGTAAGTCCAAATCAATGATCCGTTCCCCCCATTTTTCAATTCGCTTGCGACCCATCAACTTTTCTATTTTAAGTAGTGCGTAAAGAAGTTCTAAAGCTGATAGCCCCGTTTGGATTTGCAACACCTGATTATAAAATACGGGCTGGTCCTCTTTTCCCCAGGCAGCCGTTTGATAAATAGAAGATTCAGTCATCACTTTACCTATTTGGTCTAAAATATAGATTTTTGCCTGTGTCAAATTCTGTTCCTTATCACCCATATTGGAGCCTAAAAGTACGAATATTCCACTTGTCATAATTGAGATCAAACTTATCATAAATGGAGTTCTACTTATTACTTTTGGCTTTGAATTAAGGTGCTGGTATGAATTTTTTGAAGAATGTTTTATCCACGCTTCTAGCGTTAATCTTATTTAGCATTGCAGCGGTTTTGATTGGTATAACCATTGTAGGATCCTTGACGGCTGAGGAGCCTGTTGTAGTGAAAGAGAATTCGATACTCCACCTGAAACTTACCAAACCTATCACCGAAATGGAAATGGAAAACCCCTTTGAAGGATTATTTCCCATTTCACCGGAAACGCTAGGGCTCATACAAATAAAAGAAGCTGTGGCAGAAGCGGCTGATGATGACAATATTAAAGGCATATACTTAGAGGCTCCGTGGATAATAGCGGGGATCGCTACAATTGAAGAGCTACGACAAACCTTGATCGAGTTTAAGGAATCCGGAAAGTTCGTAATTGCCTACGGGGAAATGTATAGTGAAGGATCATACTATTTAGCCTCGGTTGCCGACAAAATTTATTTGCACCCTGAAGGTGACCTTGAGTGGAACGGACTAGCAGCAAATCTCACTTTTTTTAGAGGCATGTTGGATAAACTAAAAATAGCGCCTCAGATATTTCGCGTCGGTGAATATAAGAGCGCCATCGAAGCCTATAGCCGTAAGGATATGAGCCCTGAAAATCGAATGCAGATGGAGCTATTACTTACGAATTTGAATGATTTAATGATTAAGAATATTTCTGATTCAAGGAAAATACCTTTAGAAGAGGCACAGAAGATATCAAATCAGATGTTAGTCCGTAATCCCCAAAATGCTACTGATTTAAAGGTGGTAGATGAGCTCTTTTATGAGGATCAGGTTTTTGATGAATTAAAATCATTGGTGGGTCTTGAAAAGGAGGAGGAATTAGAACTTATTAACTACCATAGTTATAGAAAAAGCTATTCTAGCTACAGCAGTTCGAAGAACGAAGTTGCGGTAATTACAGCCTCGGGTGAGATCCTGCCGGGAAAAGGAGACGTAAATACTATTGGAGGAGCTACGTTTGCTAAGGAAATCAGAAAAGCGAGACTGAATTCGAATATAAAGGCGATCGTGCTCCGGATTAATTCGCCGGGTGGCAGTTTCTTAACATCCGATGTGCTATGGCGGGAGATTACACTTGCTGCCCAAACGAAACCTGTAATCGCTTCACTTTCAGATGTAGCGGCATCAGGAGGATACTATCTGGCAATGGCTTGCGATACCATTGTGGCGCAGCCCAATACGATTACCGGCTCTATTGGAATCTATTCGGTAATTTTTGATGCCAGTGGGTTTTTAAATGATAAGTTAGGTATAACCACCGATGAAGTGAGCACGGGAGAAGTATCAGTTCTTTACACCATAGATCGCCCGTTAAATGAGCAACAGAAACAAATCATTCAAAAAGAGACGGACCGGGGATATCAAACCTTCATAAGTAAGGCCGCAAAGGGCCGTGACATGACGGAAGATGCGATAAAAACAGTGGCCTCAGGGCGGGTATGGTCGGGAAAGCAAGCTGTCAGTAACGGCTTGGTTGATCTAATTGGCGGACTGGATAAAGCCATTCGCGTGGCGACTGAAAAAGCCAAAATAGCCAATGATTATAAAATAAAATATTATCCAAAGCAAAAGCCGTTCTTAGAACGACTAATAAGTGATCTGGAAGGAGATACAAAGGTGAAGATCATGAAGGACGAGCTTGGTGATCTTTACCCCTACTTACTAGAATTCCAAAAGGCCAAACGCATCAGGGGCTTACAAACAAGATTACCTTTTGACCTACAAATTCAATAATTGATTAGGAATTTCTGACCATTAACTAATATCTTAGGCTAGAAGTTGTGAGCTATCCGCAACCACGACCTTTTTAATGGTAATTTATTTATGAGCGATATTAGAAATAACTGGACGCGCCAAGAAATTTCTGAAATATATAATTCAGCTATTTTGGATTTAATTTATAGGGCAGCTTCAGTGCATCGTGAGTATAATGACCCTCAGGAAGTACAGGTGTGTACGCTGCTTTCGGTGAAGACCGGCGGATGTCCGGAAGATTGCGCCTACTGCCCTCAAGCTGCCAGATACCACACCAAGGTGAAGGCTCACCGGTTGCTTCCCACAGAAGAGGTTTTGCATAAAGCACTGGAAGCAAAGGAATCTGGAAGTACTCGTTTCTGCATGGGTGCAGCGTGGCGGGAGGTTCGAGATAACAAAGATTTTGATCGGGTATTAGATATGGTCAAAGGGGTAAGCGCTATGGGCATGGAGGTATGTTGCACACTGGGAATGTTAACTGAAGAGCAGGCCCAGAAGCTAAAAGATGCCGGGCTGTACGCCTATAACCACAACTTAGATACCAGTGAAGAACATTATGATGAGATCATAACTACTCGCACGTATGACGACCGGCTAGATACACTCGACCATGTTCGTAATGCTGATATTTCCGTTTGCTCCGGAGGTATTATTGGGATGGGCGAGGGGCACGATGATCGAATCGGCATGCTATTAACCCTAGTAAATCTGCCGGAACATCCCGAATCGGTGCCGGTCAATGCATTGGTACCTGTGGAGGGAACTCCTTTAGCCGATCAACCTCGCGTAAGTGTTTGGGAAATGATCCGTATGATTGCCACCGCGAGAATCATTATGCCGAAAGCTATGGTTCGACTTTCTGCCGGGAGGGTACGTATGAATATGGAGGAGCAGGCCTTATGTTTTCTGGCTGGTGCTAATTCAATTTTTGCGGGCGATAAGCTTTTGACCACCCCCAACCCCGAGGTAGTAGTAGACAAGGAAATGTTCCAGGTATTAAACCTTAAGCCCAGAAAGGCCTATAAAGGAGCCGCTGCGGTCAAATTCCAACAAATTCCCGAAGCAGTAGAATAAACTTGTAGGGCAGAGGCTCACTAATAAATAGCAAAAATTAAATACATCTCATTCCACTATTTTATGGATTGGCGCTTGACTAAACTTTTCGAGAGGGGAATGTAAGTCCTGACTCTGTTCTGACCAAATTGTTTTTAGCGAACAATTCCAAATCAATAAATCCTTCCCGGGCACCACTGTATTGTATTCGTCGAACATCTGATACATTGCGATTTTGGAGTTTGAATTTTCCCGGCTTTAAACGCCGAATTTTCAAATTTCAACTCTCACTGTTACTCATTCTTTTGCGCTCGTTCTCATTGAGATAGATCTTGCGCATCCGCATAGACTTAGGGGTTATTTCCAAGTATTCGTCTTTCTGTATATACTCGAGTGATTCTTCCAAAGAAAATTTTTTGGCCGGAGCGATCTTGGTGTTATTATCCGAGCCTGCGGCTCGCATATTTGTGAGTTTCTTGCCTTTTTGTACGTTTACCACAAGGTCATTATCCCTGGAGTGTTCCCCAATGACTTGCCCCATATATAACTCTTCACCGGGCTCAACAAAGAAAATACCCCTGTCCTGAAGTTTATCAATAGAATAGGGAGTTCCTGGACCTGCTTCCATAGAAATCAAAGAGCCGTTGATCCTACCTGCTATATCCCCTTTATAGGCAGCATACTCTTTGAAACGGTGGGTCATAATGGCCTCACCACCGGTTGCAGTAAGTACATTATTGCGCAATCCGATCAACCCACGGGCAGGGATATCAAACTCAAGGTGTTGTAAGTCTCCTTTAGGTTCCATTATGGTCATTTCCCCTTTTTTTGCACTTACCAATTCAATCACTTTGCCGGAGCTTTCCTCCGGAACATCAACGACTAAATGCTCTATGGGCTCGTGTTTAACGCCGTCTATTTCTTTGATCAGGACCTGAGGTTGGCCGACCTGAAGTTCATAGCCTTCACGTCTCATGGTTTCTATCAAGACGGACAAGTGAAGTATCCCGCGCCCAAATACATTGAATTTATCTTCGCTTTCCGTTTCTTCAACCCTTAAGGCTAGGTTTTTCTCAGTCTCCTTAAAAAGACGGTCTCTGAGATGTCTGGAAGTCACAAATTTTCCTTCTTTACCGAAAAAAGGAGAGTTGTTAATGGTGAAAAGCATGCTCATAGTGGGCTCATCAATGGCAATCCGCTCTAACGGTTCAGGGTTTTCAAAATCCGTTACGGTATCCCCTAACTCAAAATTATCTATACCCACTAAGGCACATATCTCGCCTGAAGAAACTTCGGCTACTTTGGCCTTTCCGAGACCTTCAAAAACATGGACTTCTTTTGCCCTTACTCTTTTTAGCGAACCATCTCGTTTACTCAATCCTAGGGATGCGCCTTCTTTGATACAGCCTTGAGATACTCTACCAATGGCAATTCGACCCACATAAGAAGAAAAATCGAGTGAGGTAACCTGCATTTGAGGTACTCCCTCTTTATGAGGAGCTGCCGGTATATATTTGACTATAGCATCGAGCAGAGCGAAAATGGTAGCTGTGGGCTTTTTCCAGTCCTCACTCATCCAACCCTGCTTTGACGACCCGTAAAGCGTAGGGAAGTCAAGCTGGTCTTCTGTAGCATCTAAATTAAACATCAGATCGAAGACCTGTTCGTGGACTTCATCCGGTCTGCAGTTTTCTTTGTCGACTTTATTGATGACCACGATGGGCTTGAGCCCAAGACTGAGTGCTTTGCTCAATACAAATCTGGTTTGAGGCATTGGGCCTTCGAAGGCATCCACAAGAAGCAGAACACCATCTGCCATTTTTAAAACACGTTCTACTTCGCCGCCAAAATCAGCGTGGCCGGGGGTATCTATGATATTGATTTTGGTTTTCTGATACCTAACGGAAACATTCTTTGATACAATGGTGATTCCACGTTCTTTTTCGAGGTCTTCATTGTCCAGGATCAGATCACCTACTTCCTGGTTTTCCCGAAGTATTTGAGAGGCATGAATAATCTTATCTACAAGCGTGGTTTTGCCATGGTCTACATGGGCAATAATGGCAACATTTCTAAGGTCTTGCATAGCTTACGGTAAAGTCGCAAAGCTAGTAAAGTAATGGAATTATAAGACGTGGAGAGCGTGAATTAGACGGGAAATAAAAAATTAAAAAACTACTGAAAATGCATGTAAGTTTTGGGGTGGAAATTGCACATTTTTAGAATGGTTTCACGTATCTGACTAAAACCTTAGATCAAACCGAAATTATAACTCGGTTACATTCAGGGGGATACGGTCTAAATCTTAAATTCTTTAATTAATGCCATTTTTCTTACATGCGGGAGCGGCGCTTTTTCGTAAGCTTCCAAGTTCCAATTTACCCGATTCTGAAGCCGCTATATACCTAGGCCTACGCATTTACAGCATATATGGCAAAAAGGTAGTATTTGAAAAATATATACGAGTTGAGAGTTTCTTCGCATTTGGATATGGTGTATACCAACTATGCCGGTAAAACTGGATCCTCCTTTTACTCCCGATAATCTTGGAACTCACCACCACATATCTTTCAATGCACGACTTAAGTTGCTGAACTAAATCAATCAGTTGCTGTGAAAAAGCCAATAAATAACTGAATAAAGGCTGTTTTTAAGGTGCTTGGCGTTTTATCAGTCAAACTATCGTCGAAAGATAATCGAAAGACCTGTCAACCTCAACACTCCAGCACCGATTCTACCTCAGCTTTCAAAACTGGTTGCTATCCTCAAGCGCAAAACCGGACTGAGGTTGCTGCTTAACGACGGAAGCTTTTTCATTTACAGTGTCTTTCTGGATCATAGTAAAGGCAAAGGACATAGCCACGGCTATAGCGAACAATGCAATGATTAATTTTGATTTCATGATGTGATTTTTTTATTTCTATAATTTGTTAAAGAATTA
>JBCCIX010000184.1:0-8182 GCA_039028075.1 Bacteroidota bacterium
AATTGATTAATGCCTTCAAAATATTCTTGAGCATTTAATAAGTCAAGTTTGTTGTGCACTACATTTATGCCAACTTGCCCGCTGTAGTCCACCTTGAGTTGACCCGATTGGCCTGATTTAGTGGTGATTAAAACGACACCGTTTGCCCCTCTAGCGCCATATATGGCAGAAGCTGAGGCGTCTTTCAATACTTCAACCGAGGCGATATCCGCGGGATTCAAAAATGATATCGGGTTTCGGGGTGACCTGGTGGCTGCAATTTCTTGCCCGGTTCCTCCAATCACGGTAGTATTATTAATGGGTAGTCCATCTACTACGTATAAAGGGCCGGAACCTGCATTGATTGATCCGGTACCTCGTATATTGATAGCAAAACCTCCGCCCGGTTCTCCACTGGTTTGAACTACCTGTACGCCAGCTAATTTTCCTTCAATCATCTGCGATACATTTGTATTCAGCGAGGGGTTGAAATCTTCCGATGCAAGACTGGCTACTGAGCCCGTCAATTCCCGTTTAAGTTGAGTACCGTAACCAACTACAATTACCTCTGAAAGTTGCGTCACATCTGCTTCAAGTTGAAGGTCTATTATACTTCTCCCATTTACAGGGACTTTCTTCGTTGCATATCCAACGAAAGAAAAGATGATTGACGCCCCGTCAGCAACGGAAAGAGTGTAATTTCCATTAACGTCGGTAACGGTGCCGTTAGTAGTACCGTTTTCTACTACGGATACACCTGGTAGCGGCTCATCGGTTTCAGCATCGATTACTTTGCCGGAAACAGTTTGATCTACTTGCTCCGCCAGTACATATTCCCCGGCAACAGTATTTACAATCGTTGTAAAAAATAAAGTTGCCAACAAAACTACACTCGCCGGATAACGGGTAGCGCCAGTTGAACCTCCCGTGATGAATTTTTTGTAAAATTTCATACCATTCATAAGATGTAATTAAGTGATAAGATTTGATTTAGTGCCTTGAAAACGTTTGCAGATTATTTCTATCGCATACGTTTGCTTTAACGTTAAAGCAAGGTAAAGTAATAAGCTGAGGTTTACAAAAAAATTACAGAAAAAATATGATATGGGTGTGTTTTACCATTAAATCCAAGATAATGAGACGTTTTATGTCAACTTGTAGGCGCTAAATGATCAAATCCGCAAAGCCTTAGATCTACTTTTTACTCTTTAACTGGTTGCTGTTCTTCCTTTCGTATTAGTTCGATGAAGTTTTCAGGCAGGTCTGTTCTTTTTCTTCCCCTTACTTGACGATAGGCGCCAGCATCTGCTCCTCTTAACGCAAAAGTCTGATTACGGTCTTGAGCTTTTTGCCAGTTTACGAAATAACATGCTCAGGGTATTTAGAGATAGTAAGCTACCATTTTTCCAGTCTTTACAACTATTTGCTCAGTTTGATGAATAAAGACTAACTGAGGGTTGTATGAACACACAGTTTAAATGGCTTGCCCTTTCAGCAGTTAAACTAGTCACCGGTAGACGTTTAGGTCAAAATCACTTTGATCCAGGTGCTTATCACTTGGCGATGATTAACTTTCTGGTGCTATTTTTTAATTTTATCAGATAGTACCCGTTTTTTAGTGAGGAAAGGTCAATCCTTCCATCAGAAGACTTGATTATACTCTTGTAAATTATTTTACCTTGTGAATTAAAAATAATAAACTCATCGTCTATATTACCGGCAGAAAGCGTAAATACCCCGTTTCTACTTGGTACAGGATAAAGTGGGACGGTTGCATTCCACTCATCTTCCTCATCAAATGCACTATGATCTGTCAATTCTTCGGCCAATCTTGCATTGGTTGAGGAAGACTCTACTTCAATAAGCTTCCATTTCGTTAAATTGGTAGTATCCTGATAGTAAGCTGCCTCTTGAAACTCGTTCGGGCCTATAAAGCCAGTGGTATCACTCCTTTTAATTCTTATTTGCCCATCAGCCAGTGTCCATACTTCCCACACTAAGGTATCTGCGGTTTGAACCGGGGATAAACTGCCACTATTCCACTTAATATTATTGGCAAAATCCCTGACCATCATGCCTTTCTCTTCCGACAGATTGTCAATATTGTAGGCAGTAGTACCGAAAGTGGCCGCAGTGTTAGTCTCTACAAAAGTCCAGGTATTGAAATCGTCTTCAACATTAGTAACTGTGCGCAATTCAAACTCCTTTGATACACTTTGTTTCGTTGCGTTTTCTTTATCGTTAGCGGTCAGGTAAGTACTGGAGTATTCGTTGAACAAACGATAGTTCTTACCTTCTTGAAGCACCGCAGAAGGAGTCTCGATCTTTTCGAGAAACCAGTGGGCTTCGTTGGCCGAAGAATCGTTCGTAAAATATACTTGCTTGCTACTATTCGCGGCGAGATATTCTTCGGTAACCCTGTTTTTAATGGTAACGAACCCCGCGATATTTCCGAATACTTCCCATTCATATTCATCGCCAAATTCTTTCGCAACATCGCCCGTCCATTTGATAAGCTCACTATCAGCATCATATTTTATGGTTTCTTTGTTCGGAGACTTGTTGTCCAGGTTGAAGAAGCCATCTTCGGTCAAAAAGAATTGCCACATACGGTTAGTACTTCCACTGAACCCTGCAATTTCAAGCTTTCCACCTGCTATTGCTTTTAAATAGTTGTTATCAACAGCCGCACTCCTGATTCTGTAGTTTGACAAGGTATCAATATCCCCGACTACGATCAGACTTTCGTCGGTTTTATCCGTACCGATGACCACATTCCGGTTGGCATTGTATGGATATCGTACGTACATGGGATCTTCGAATCCTCGCTGAAAAATAAATACAGGATAGCCCACTGAGATCTCTTCGGACAAGTTTGAGGACCCGATGGTTTTCCCTAAAGCGGCAGGCACTGCCGCTACTTCTCTTTTGATGCTTTGCACCGGGTTTCCTTGAATGGGAAAATCAAATTCCCCGGCAGTTAATTGTCCCCATTTAACTTTTGATAATCCCGACCTGTTTATTTCGGTGCCGTTTTCGTCAAAGAAAAGAATGCTGTATCTCGATTGCGCTTTAACCTTTGAGATTTTCTTGTCGTATATCGCGGCAATTTCAAGACCCGGCAATTCGTCTGTTAAATTAATCATTGCCGTATCTATGGGACTCCCAACTCGGAAGTCTTCTAAAAATGCCAAAGAGGTGACCGGGTTAATTTCCAACACGCTATCCGGTAGGATGGACTTGAAATTGGGTTGATCAACAGCATTTATATCAGTGAAAACGGTGATACGCTTTTCATTTTTATTGATACCATCACTTGCATCTTTATCACTTCCTTTATCTTTCTTTGAAGCTTGGAAGTCGAACAAGTCATCGTAGTCGATGTCAGCCGTATTGGGAGGGTAATCATTATCGGTATACCAAGTGTATACATCGGTATTTTGTTGATCGTAAACGGACACATTTAGCTTGAAGAATACACACTGTAACACTATGGGATAATTCACGTTACTGAATGTATTTCCTCGTACTACATTAGCCTCTGTATTTATTTTGATTCCTATGTTGGTATCTACAAAATGATTCCCCTCAAGCGTATCATAGAAGGCATAATCCCTGCCTTCCCCGCTTGCGTCGTTCTGTCCGCTATTTCTACCCATTCTCGAACCCTGATGGATGCCAACAGTGTAACCAGTAAACGTATTATTTTTTATGGCGTTCTTATGTGGCATTTGTTCCCTGATATTTGGATTGCCTGAACCGTCGGGTTCACCTGCATTTCTGTACACGGAAACTCCTATTAATCGCTTACTGGGCCCGGAGGTCGTTGTATCATTGGTTCCGTAAAAAGTATTATTGACTAATTTGGTATTCCAGTATGTATCTCCTACAAAATCCCCGTAAGAGATATTGTTTTGCGAGATGAGGTTATCACCAAAAGTGCAGTTATCGAAAATATTGCTCTCACTTTTTGAACCGGAATAAACGCCTGCTCCATTATTTTCTTCTATAAAACATTTAAAAAAAGTAGCCCTTCTACCTTTTAAATAGATGGCTCCTCCACATCGCTTGAACGAACAATTTTTTATTAATACCGGATGATTGTTTCCTGAAGTTCGAAATCCTTGCGAAAAGCCACTTACTGCGAAATCCGTAATCACTGTGCTATCGGCGATAAGAGAATTATGACCAAGAGTATATTCCATGAATCGTTTTCCAATTAAATTACCCGAAAAAAGACTCTCATTATCAAAGCTTTTTTGCCAAAGTTCTGAGATTGAAGCTACGGAAAGTATCGAATCCGTTCCATCGACCGAAACATTATTTCCATCTACATAGATTCCGGGTTTAGAAAGAGAAAAAAGGGATGAACCCTTAAAGTCCTCACTTAATACGGGAGCCCATTTAGACTTTCCATAGCCAAACCAAACGGATGTATCTAGTTTAATTGTTGAGATAAGTTCCCCTTGGGCATTGTATAGCTCGGGATTAGCGGCTTGGTCCCATGGCTCAAATAAAATTCCTTTTCCCACATCTTCCAACTCCCATTTAGTGTCGTCTCCTAGTCCAAAGGTCCAACTCACATTACCGAGACTGTCGGAAGTGAGAAAACCGCGATCGCTTTTTTTGGCATCAATTCTGATTTGTCCATTACCCAAATCAATGATTTGCCACTCTTTATCGCTATCTGCACTATTTGGCTCCTCTGTCACCCATTTAACACTATTACCAGCATCATTATCTAAAACGCCACGATCTTTGGTGAGGTTATCAATATTGTATATTCCGGGCGATAATTCCGAAAACCTCCACTCGAAATCTGTGGAAGCCGTGCTAATTTCGACTTTTAGGTTCCCATTTGGTTTTGTGACCAAATACAGGCCGGTTTCAATATTTTTAATTCTGTAGGTGCCAATAGGGTCAATGGCTTTTACATCTAATGCTATAGAAGCAATAATAGCTAGGATAATGAATCTTGTCTTCATACCAGTAATAATTTTGCTTTAACGTTTAAGCAATTTATTAAAAAATTATGAAAAACTAAAAATTATCTACTCAATTTCCCTTCAAACATAGTATTACTGATCTTTCCCGGACTATTCTCAATTAAATCAAAAAGAACCGCGATGGATTCCTTACATATTCTTTCTATTGGCTGTATGACCTGTGTCACCGGGTAATTGTAAAAATTAATAACCTCATTGTTATCAAAGGCTAGAATTTCAATATCCTCAGAAATTTTTAAACCCAAATCGTGGATCGCTTTGAGGCCTTTTAAGGTTAGTGTATTTGTAGTAAAAAATATGGAGTCGACTTTTCCGTCTTCGACTAACGATTTAACGCATTTATAAATATCATTATCATTTTGATTATATCTTATACGTTTAATGAGTTGCTGGTCTACCCTCAGCTTATTATTCTTAAGTGCCTCTACATATCCCTTTAATCTATCTTTATGATTATTTAAATCGGAATCATAGGTAACAATACCCATTCTTCGTGATTTTTTTTTGATCAAATGGGTCACCGCTTTGTAACTGGCCAAAAAATTGTCCGTCATTACGGAATTGCACGATATATCGTCAAATCTTCGATCTACCAATACAAAAGGGGTCTTGTCTGCTAATAGCGTCCTGATTTGATCTTGGCTATTTTCCGTCG
Source organism: Bacteroidota bacterium (assembly GCA_039028075.1). GTDB lineage: Bacteria > Bacteroidota > Bacteroidia > Cytophagales > Cyclobacteriaceae > Fulvivirga. Next base: position 5,641 of record JBCCIX010000184.1, read on the forward strand.
GGACTATAATAAATCCGTCAACCTGTCTTGATGATAAAAAATTTAATACCCTTTCCATTTTTTCCGGTCTCTCATCGGATGATCCAATGATAACTGTATAATTATTTTTACTGGCTTCATCTTCAATTATGCGAGCCATATTCGCAAAAAAAGGATTTGAAATATCTGCAACAATTAATCCAATGGATCTTGATTTTTGATTTTTTAGGCCTCTTGCAAAATGATTAGGTTGATAATTTAGCCGTTTTGCCGTTTTGCGAATTTTTTCAGCCATTTCCTTGCCTACACGACCTTCTTTTTCGCGATTATTTATGACGTACGAAACGAGGGTTGCTGAAACTCCCAACTCATTGGCAATATCTTTTAACGATGTCTGTTTTTTTTTCAAGATTCAAATAGTTTTCTACCCTGGGGTATTTTACGTAGTGATCATTTCTACCTCCCGTATGCACTAGTTCGGAGCAGCAGTAATAAGCTCACCTATAAATCTCCCTACCAATAAATTTGTTTTGCTCTTTTAAATGCTTTAAACCAAAGTACATCAAATGACAGTTCACGTTACTATTCAAAAATACCCAATAGGATTATAAGGATGCCGTTTTGGACTACTGTTTTTGTATGGGATAGGTAGTGAGTCATTAAACATTGGACCTTAAGGCAAGTACAATATCCAACTCCAATACGCAGTAAACTAATGAAATTAGGTGACACCTGTTAAAATGAAGGTTGGTTTTCAACGAAAACAATTTATGGTCGTTTTGAAAATAAAAGCTCTCTTCACTCATAAGCCCACGAAGATCGATAATGCTTAATTCACTCCAAGTAAAAAAATCAATGTATTTTCAATTTTGCTTAAAAACACCTGGCAAAAATCTATTTAGCGAATGATCTCAATGTAGTTTGGCTGATTGTAAATTAACATAAGAACCTATCAAAAAGCCCATGCTCAAAATTAAATAATGGCTTGCGGGCCCAAGTATGCTAAGTAAGGCTATGATAGCAGTCCTAGCATTTAACTTGCCGCAGTACACTTAAACTTCATTTTTCAAACTCTACTTTGCGGATGCCGATGTCCAGAAAAGGGAACGCCTCGTTGTTCCACCCCCTATCTGGCCGAAATGTTTTTTAGACAACAGTGCCGATAGGCCTTTTCCAAGCTCTCCACAATGCTTGGTTTCTGACCAAAAGAATGGGTTTCCTCATGAAAGTTAATCGCTAAATTGAATAGCTCTCTGTAAACTATGCTGTATTCGTTTTCATTCTCCGTAGGCTACCGCTATTTTCATTCTCGATTTCAAGAACAGGAAAAAGTATGGAGGCTTATTTGGAGTACTGAAATAATCAATCCTATTTTTGCCTGCCAGGTTCAATGGGGGATGATTGTACGAAGTGTTATCATGGGGTTGTCCTCCATGATCACTCAAAAAGAAGATCAGGGTGTTACTTTTGAGTCATTTTTGATGCGATCCATGACCCGACCGACATTATAATAGTCTAATAGAGAAATGACTTTTCTAGTATTGTAACCATGGAAATAGGAATAGATAGTTTTGCCGGGGCAAGTTTAGAGAAAAATACACGCCGGTATATCGACCCTGTAAAGGATATGAATCAGCTATTGGAAAGAATAGCCTTTGCAGATGAAATGAAACTGGACAGCTTCTTTATAGGAGAGCACTATCAAAAGGAGTTTCTAGATTCGGCTAATGCCGTGATTCTTGGCGCCGCCGCGGCGATAACGAAGAATATTAGATTGGGCAGCGGTGTAACCGTCTTGAGCTCTTCCGATCCGGTTCGAGTTTTTCAGAATTTTGCAACACTAGACCTAATTTCAAATGGAAGAGCCGAAATTGTCGCAGGAAGAGGTTCATTTACAGATTCTTTCCCTCTTTTTGGCTTTGATTTAAAGGATTACAGCGACCTGTTCGAGGAAAAACTTGAACTTTTACTTAAAATTCGAGAAAACGAGTTTGTAAACTGGAGTGGTAAATTTCGCTCTCCTTTAGGCAACCAACCCGTTTATCCCAGACCCGTTCAGAAGGAAATCCCTATCTATCGCGGAGTCGGAGGAACTAGATCTTCATTTATCAAAGCGGGAATGCAAGGGTTGCCGTTGGTAGTTGCGGTAATTGGTGGAGATACGCAACGATTTAGACCACTAGTGGATCTCTACAGGCAAGCTTATAAAGAAGCAGGACATGCCAAAGAAAAAATGAAAATCGTATTACATTCCTTGGGTTTTGTGAGCACGGATGATCAGGAAGCAAAAGATGCTTATTTCCCCGGTTACGCACAGATGTTCAATCATGTAGGTGAACAACGCGGCTGGCCTAAAGTGACACGTGCAGGATATGATGCCCAAACAAGTGATTCAGGAGCATTGGTCGTGGGAGATCCCGCGAGGGTGGCCGACAAAATCTTACGCCACAGTAAGGCTTTGGGAGGAATTGACCGGTTCACGTTTAACATGGATAATCCGATTTTAAACCATAAAGACTTTTTGGATTGTATTAAGCTTATCGGTGAGGAAGTCATACCGCGA
>JBCCIX010000185.1:0-8178 GCA_039028075.1 Bacteroidota bacterium
AATGAGTTATCTTATCCAACCTCTCTCGAAATTGCACCTGGAAACAGATATAGGCTTAGATATCGGTCAGAAGGGTAATAAAAAGTACCTAACCCTTTTTTCGATCATCGGAGTGCTTATTTTACTTCTGGCCTGTATCAACTATGTGAATCTGGCCACGGCAAGATCAATATTAAGAGCTAAAGAGGTAGGTTTAAGAAAAGCCATTGGAGCCCAACGCAATCAAATCATGGCCCAGTTTATCGGCGAATCTGCTCTTACCACACTACTCGCACTTTTTGTGGGTCTACTCATCTCTTATTTGGTACTACCTGCTTTTTCGTTTTGGCTAGAACGCAGTTTGGAAATTAATTTTCTTGAGAATACCTTCCTAATTCCTGGCTTAATTATCTTGATGTTGCTCATCGGACTGGTTACAGGAAGTTATCCGGCACTTTTTGTCTCATCATTGCGGCCTGTTCAAGCATTAAAAGGAAAGACAGATCGGAAAATCGCAGTGCTTTCTATCCAGCGTTGGCTAATGGTTGGTCAGTATACGGCCACTGTTGTTCTCATTATAGGAAGTTTAGTCGTTTACCAGCAGTTTCAGTTCATTCAAAATAAGGATTTAGGCTTCCAAAAAGACCAGGTTATAGCCATATCTGTTCGAGACTTCTCATTAGGTGATAAGATTTCAACCATCAAAAACGAGCTCCGTACGAACCCACAAATAATAGCCGTTACTGACGCTATAGAACTCCCTACGAATGTTACCTCAAGTACAATAGTGCGGCATCTGCATGAGAATAAAGAAGAAGGCTTCCACATAAACAGAGCCCGAGTCGGTGTCGATTACATTGAGGTATTCGGGATCAACTTAATCGCAGGCCGTAATTTTTTAGAAGACAGCAAGTCTGATCGCGAAAACGCTCGAATTCTTAATGAAACCGCAGTCCGGGAATTAGGCTGGACTCCCGAAGAGGCCGTAGGTAAACGATTTATAGATTGGGAGGAAAGAGAAATTATTGGAGTAGTTAAAGACTTTCACTCACATTCATTACATCGAGAAATAGAGCCTCTTATGCTTCAAATGAAAAGTAATTACACTCCCTTTTTTGCCGTAAAAATACAGTCGGAGAATATCCCGGAAAGCGTATCTTTTATTCAGAAAACTTTAAAAGAATACTCGCCTTATCCATTTGAGTATGAGTTCTTAGATGATCGCTATGAGCAGCTTTATAGAGCGGAGCAAAAATTTGGAATCTTCTTTGGTATACTTACTGCACTAGGGATATTCATAGCCACGTTGGGTTTGATTGGCATGACAGCACTTATGGTCAATCAACGCATTAGGGAAATAGGCATCCGAAAGGTATTAGGGGCTTCCATTAAAAATATTTTAGCCACGCTTGCCAGTGGTTACCTTAAGTTGATATTTCTGAGCTTTCTCATAGCTATTCCTACAGCTTGGTGGGCTATGAACAACTGGTTACAAGGGTTTGCCTACAGAATTGACCTGCAATGGTGGGTCTTTGCCGTAGCAGGAGCAGTTACCATTTCTCTAGCAGTTATTACCATTGGAGGTCAATCAATAAAAACTGCGGTTGCTAATCCAGTAGATTCTCTCAGAAGTGAATAAAACGCCATCAAACTTTTGGTTACGTTTCTTTCGCTGGTATTGCCATCCAGAATATGTGGAAGACCTGGAAGGTGATCTGGTGGAAAGATTTGAAAACAGAGCGGCTAAAAAAGGAATTCGAAAGGCCAAGTGGGGACTTACCCTAGATGTAATCAAGCTTTTTAGACCAGAAATTATTAAACCGCTTGAAGGATATAAAACTTTAAACCATTACGGTATGATCAAGAATTACTTAACCATTGGATGGAGAAATCTACTGCGAAATAAAGTTTATGCCGTTATAAATATAGGCGGTTTGGCCATAGGTATGACCGCTGCAATACTTATCGGATTATGGGTTCTCAATGAGTTTAGCTACAATAGGTCATTTAAAAACAATGATAGAATTGGTAGACTTTACCATAATCTTGATTTTGGTGATGACATCATAACCTATGAGGATATGCCCTATGCTCTAGGTGAAGAACTAAAAAACAATCAACCTGATTTTGACTATGTGGTAATGACGCTTGGTGCCGAGGAACATGAACTACAGACCGAAGATAAAAAGCTTTCAGAAATTACTTTTTTTGTGGATCAGGAATTCCCGAACCTCCTGCCGTTACCGATGCTCGAAGGTACAAGAGCAGGGCTGACAGAAATCAATTCTATCATGCTTTCCGAGTCTGTAGCAAAGGCTTTGTTCAACAACGATGCCCTTGGCAAGACGGTAAAGTTTGACAATAGCGGACTACTTACCGTCACTGGCATTTTTCAAGATTTCCCCATAACCAGTCATTTTTCACAAATAAAAGCTTTAGCACCGCTTGAATACCACTTCAATATGAACGAAGGCAATAGGGCGCAAAGAAACGATTGGGAAGATTTGAGCTATGGGTGTTTGGTTCTATTAAATGATCAATCTACATGGGCTAAAGCTGAAGAAAGGATAAAAAACCTGTTTTTGGAAAAGTCACCTGAAAGCATAAAACCATTCCATCCGGAGGCTCTCTTACATCCCATGACCAAATGGAACTTATATGAGGACTTTGAGGGCGGCAAGAATGTGGAAGGTAAAATCAAACTTATTAAAATGCTTGGAGCTGTGGGGTTAATAGTTCTCGCACTGGCTTGTGTTAATTTTATTAATTTAAGCACCGCTCAAAGTTCAAAACGATCTAAGGAAGTAGGCATCCGTAAAGTGATGGGATCAGGACGGAATCAGCTCATAAGCCAATTCATTGCGGAGTCATTGCTTATTTCCATGATCGCTTATGCCACTGCTATCCTATTTACCTTCCTTCTCTTACCAGGTTTTAATGCACTCAATGATACACAAATTGAACTGCCTTGGTCCAATGGGTCTTTCATAGCTACTTCTTTCATTTTGGTTCTGTTTACAGGTGTGCTGGCCGGGAGTTATCCCGCGTTTTATTTGTCGTCTTTTAAACCAGTAAGAGTTTTAAAGAGTAAAACGAAAACGGGCCTGTTTACCGCCATCCCAAGAAAGCTTTTAATCGTATTTCAATTCACTGTCTCCTCCGTTATGATCGTGGGAACCGCGGTCATATTCTTACAAATTCAACATACCAAAAACCGCCCTCGTGGTTTTGATTTAGAGGGTATCGTTCAAATACCTATTAAATCGGATGAGTTGGTAAATACCGACTACAACACGCTACGTGCCGATCTCCTGGCTACAGGTTTTGTGGAGAATATGGCAAAATCCGACCATCCCGTCACGGGTTCAATGAGTAGCGATGCATCTTTGAGTTGGGTAGGAAAAGATCCGGAGTCTCAGCCAATAGTAGCTATGAATTATGGAAGTCATGACTTCCCAAGTACAAATGGCTTTGAATTTCTTGAAGGAAGAGATTTCTCACGGGACTATCTTACCGATAGCTCGGCCGTCATTATCAATGAAATGGCAGCCAAACTCTTTGCACCTACTAAAAGTGCCGTAGGAACTATTTTAACCTTAGGAGAAGGTGAAAACCAAATAGAAAAAGAAGTCATTGGAGTTATCAGAGACCAGGTCAGATGGGCCCCGTTTGAAAAACAGTCTCCTCATATCTATACAATGAGCTACGAACATAGTGCCTGGTTGACAATAAGAATGCAACCTAGAGTAGATGTGCAAAACGCCTTGATAAGCATTGAAGAAGTTTTAAAAAAATACGATCCGGATTCACCATTCGAATTCACATTTCAAGACGAGGATTATAGAAGTGAATTTAGCGCAGAAGAACGTATAGGTAAGCTAGCCACCATTTTTTCCGGATTGGCCATCATTATAAGTTGTGTTGGTATTTTTGGTTTGGCTTCTTTTGCCTCCAGCCAACGAAGTAAAGAAATCAGCATACGCAAAATACTGGGCGCATCGGCTTTGGGCATCTGGAAAATGCTTTCCTCAGATTTTGTAAAACTTGTCCTCATCTCTTCTGTAATAGCAAGTCCAGTAGCCTATATTGTGGCCAATGGTTGGTTAGAAAAGTATTATTACCGAATCGACTTCTCCTGGTCGATTCCGATTATAGCTTTCTTTGTTTTATTAGGTATTACATTGATTACGATAAGCCTTAGATCAATAAAAGCAGCTAAGTCCAATCCGATTGACGCGATCCGAAATGAGTAAGACTATAAAACCACTGAATCAATTCTTCACCCAGGCGGCCCTAAAGCCCGCTTGGTTGAAATCGGTCAGGGATGAAATTTATATAGTGCAAAATCAGTCTTTTACCCCTACCCTAAAGGGTGAGACTGATTTTTCGCAAATAGTATTCAAGTTATATCGGCACCCCTTTAGGGGCCGGGGGTCAGGTAATTCCAAATCGAGTTGGCACCCCTTTGCCATGTTGGTTATTAAACTGAACGATAGAGATGGAAAATAGTGATAGTATGTTTTATGGAGCTCATCCTTCCGTTTTTGAAAAAGCTAAAAAACTACGTTCGAACATGACAAAACACGAGAAATTATTATGGGACGAACTAAGAGCAAACAAACTAAATGGACTCCGCTTCAAAGCTGAACATCCAATACATACATTTATTGCAGACTTCTATTGTCATAAACTAAGACTAGTCATTGAAGTTGACGGAACTAGCCATAACAATGAAGACCAAATTGAATATGACAAAGGAAGGACATACAGTATGAAGCAATATGGTATAAAAGTACTACGCTTTACTAATAATGAAATAGAAAAGGACATTACCAAAGTCATAAACTATATAAAAGTGAAATGTCAGGGTTTGATAGGTGAAATAAACTCAACCAACAATGAATAATATTTTTAGAATTAAAACGAATCAATTTTTTGCCCCAGCCCTAAAGGGAGGAATTGATTCTGTTAGAGAATTAAAGCTATTTAGGTACCCCTTTAGGGGTAGGGGGTTAAATCTTCAAAATCAGTCTTTTACTCCTGGGGTTTTGCATTCTAAAAACAAATAATATGGCTAACTCTCCTCCCAAGTTCTGGCTACGCTTTTTCCGCTGGTATTGCCATCCGGATTACCTGGAAGATCTGGAAGGCGATCTGTTGGAAAGGTTTGAAAGCAGAGTTGAAGAAAAGAGTCTGCGGTCAGCAAAGTGGAATTTTGTCAAGGATGTAATTCGACTTTTTAGACCAGGGATAATCAGACCTTTAATCGGCAACAAAAAGCTTAACAATTATAGTTTACTAATCCATAATCTACGATTAACACTTAGGATCATAAGCAAGGATCGGCTTCATTCTGTTATTAATTTTGCGGGTTTAGCTATTGGTTTTGCCGCATTCTTGTTCATTTTTCAATACGTTAGGTTCGAAAAAGGCTTTGACTCCTTTCACGAAAACAACGCTGATTTATACAGAATAAATTATCAATACTTTCATGATAATGAACTTCAACGTTCATTGGCCACTTCTCCACCAAGGCTGGCTTCTTTCATAAAGGAACAATTTCCTGAAGTTGAATCTGTAGTAAGGGTCCATTCATACGAAGGCGGTGACCTCACTATCGGTTCGGAAAACAGGGTATTCCGAGAAAATAATATACTGTTCGCGGACCCAGCGTTTTTCAACATGTTTTCGTTCCCGTTATTAGAAGGAGATACGCAATCGTGCCTCGAAGAAGTGAGAACAATGGTGATCACTGAGTCCGCTTCCAAAAAATATTTCGGTGATCAAAGCCCTCTAGGTAAAACGGTTGCGGTTGACGGATCTGATGCCCTCTATACTATCACTGGCGTACTGGCTGATCCACCAGTAAATTCACATCTCCAGTTTGATGTTTTAATAAGCTACAAAACACTGAACTGGTGGTACGAAGGAGATGCCGAAAATAGTTGGTACTGGCATAACTTTCACACTTACATCTTATTAAATCCAAAGGTTGACCTCTCAAATTTTGAGGTGAAATTAGCTTCAGCTTTTAAAAAAGCAAGAGGTGAAATCAACGAAAAAAAAGCAATTGATCAACACTTCTACTTGCAGCCATTAGGAGAAATACACTTCGACTCGGGACTAGAAAACATATTGTATCCGGAAAAACAGGCTGACAGGCTTACTCTGAACTTTTTACTAGCTATCGGGTACTTCATTATATGTATCGCATGGGTCAACTACATTAATTTGACCACGGCCAGATCCATTAAAAGGGCCAAGGAAGTTGGCATTAAAAAAACACTGGGCCTTCTAAAAAAACAACTCGTAGTTCAATTCATGATTGAGTCATTTGCTATGAATTTAGTCGCTGCAATTTTGGCGATAATACTAGTTGTTTCAGGTCACAATTTCTTAACCAACTTAGTTGGAACTTCTTTTAATATCAGCTATCTGTTAAATAGTGACTTTTGGTCTACTTCAATAGCATTTATTTTAGCTGGTGCATTGATTTCGGGAGGATATCCTGCATTCGTTCTTTCAGCGTACAAGCCAGTTAAAGTGCTAAAAGGCAGTTTAGCTTCCAAAGGGTCAGGAGCGTGGTTGCGTAGGGTTTTGGTCGTTTTTCAATTTGCCATTTCTGTTGGTCTTATTATCTCTACCGCATTTATTTTTTTACAACTTGACTACATGAAAAGTAAGGACATAGGCTTTAATGCTAATGATCTACTTATTGTAAGAGGGCCAAATGAGCTAGAGGGTGAGGAAGACTATGCTAAGCAAAAACTATTTGCCAACGAGTTATCGAATTACTCAAAAATTTCGAAAGTGACCGTTTCCAGTGCGGTACCCGGAGAGGTGATCAACGATCCGGTTAATTTTAGCAGATATGAAGAAGCCAATATGGAAACTTTCAGTTTTGATTTTATAAACGTCAGTTTCAACTATTTTGAGACTTTTGAGATTGAACTTCTGGCCGGGAGAGGTTTCAATCCACAAATAGAAAGCGACCATCAAGCTATAGTACTAAACGAAGCAGCTGTTCGATTATTAGGTTTTGATTCAACTGATCTGGCCATAGGCGAAAAAGTTTTATTAAATGATAAGTATCAGCGAACTATAATCGGTGTGGCAGAGAGTGTCAATCAGCTAAGCTCAAAATACGCTGTAGCACCCATGGCTTACGATCTGGATGAAAATGCTTCTTTCTACTATGTGATAAGGTACTCGGATGCAGCACAACATACTTTAAATCAGTCACAAAAAATATTTGAACGCTTCTACCCCAATGATCCTTTTGACTTCTTTTTTCTGGACGAATATTATAACCGTCAATATGTTTCTGAGTATAATTTAAGCCACATGATTACCTTTTTTTCATCCTTAGCAATTTTTATTGCTTGCCTTGGTCTTCTGGGCTTGGCTTCTTACAATACACTTAGACGAACTAGGGAAATAGGAATTAGAAAAGTCCTAGGAGCTACCGTAAAAAATGTGGTTTACATGTTATCCAAGGAATTCTTACTACTTACCGTGATTGCCAATTTAATAACATGGCCCCTGGTATATTGGCTGGTAGGTAGGTGGCTAAACAACTTTGCTTCACGTATTGAGATCAACTTCTCCGTCTTTCTAATTTCAGGGTTATCGGTAGTAGTACTAGCGCTTTTCACAATTACTTCGTTGACCCTAAAAGCCGCTCAATCAAATCCAGTACATGCTTTGCGAAATGAGTAAGATGGCTAACTCACAAGAAAAGAGTCAATTCTTTGCCTCAGCCCTTAAGTGTGAGGCCTATTTTTCGCTACCGGAATTTAAGTTAAGTTGTCATCCCTTTAGGGGCCGGGGGTATCTTCAAACTTGCATTAACCATGGATAGAAACCACCCACCTAAACTACCCCTCCGTTTCTTCCGCTGGTACTGCCATCCGGAGTACCTGGAAGATCTGGAAGGTGACTTAAGAGAACGCTATAAGCACAGGATTAGGGAAAAACCTTTACACACGGCAAGATTGGGATTTATGATAGACGTGCTAAGGCTCTTTAGGCCTAGCATCATTAAACCATTCACTCTTCGATATCAATTAAATGACTATGACATGCTTAGAAACAACTTAAAACTAGCTTATCGAAAACTAAGTACGGATAAGGCCTTTAGTCTGATCAATATACTCGGTTTGACCTTTGGCATTGCCGCTAGCATTGTCATTTTTAGAT
>JBCCIX010000186.1:0-8139 GCA_039028075.1 Bacteroidota bacterium
GCCCGCAAAGTTTTGTAAAATATGATCTAGAATCTGGTCCTCAGATTGACGCACCATCTTCTCTCCAGAAAGGTAGGAGTAGGCATCCCCGGCTCGGGCGAAGAGAAGACGCATAAAGTCATAGATCTCCGTAATCGTACCCACCGTTGATCTCGGGTTCCTCGAGGTGGTCTTTTGTTCTATAGAGATCACCGGGCTCAGGCCGTTAATCTTATCAACGTCAGGGCGCTCCAAATTGCCAATAAAAGAGCGAGCGTAGGCAGAAAAGCTTTCCATATAACGTCTTTGGCCTTCGGCATAGATGGTATCAAAAGCCAGTGATGACTTTCCGCTTCCGCTTATCCCGGTGATCACCACCAATTGATTCCGAGGAAAAGTGAGATTGACATTTTTCAGATTGTGCTCCCTAGCCCCTAAGATTTCTATGGATTCATGCCCCGAAAAGTCCTTTACTTCCCTGCCTTCTTCAACCTCTCCTTGCGCCATATAGTGAATTGAACTTTTGTAAAAACGCAAAGTTCGGTCTTTAGCAAGTATTAACAAAAGGACGATTGAAGATCGTTTGAATGAGCTATCTGAAATAGGATAATTTATGAGCGTACCGCGGAACGGTAAAGATGACAGCGCAAGAAAAGTGACTATCAGTGAAATAAAGTTAAGACACAAAACCAGATAAGCGGTAATGCGTTGATTTCTATGTAGTATAAAGTCAAATTGATTGGATTGCTCTCAAAAAGAACTTTTAAGTGATTTATTTTAATAACCTGGATTTACGATGAAAAATCGATTCTTTTTAATCATCAGGGGTTGGAAAATTGTCCTCAAAGCTGAATTACAAGCCTACATCATTTTGGGAATCGTAACCTTATCGATTTACCTGATCAGTCTATGTTTTTAGCGCAAGCTTGTTTCACAAAACAAAAAAATGAATCTGCTATTCAACCAACGTACTACGCCATGTAGATACCAATACTGTGAACATTAAAGCCGAGCAATCAACTGAACATAAAGCTCAGTTAGTTTCACCTCAGCCTGACCCGCAATGGCAATGATCTCCTCGATGTTTACCGGCTCCAGGTGATCAGGATCACAGTCATCCGTGAGCACGGAAATAGCGCAACAAGGTAACCCCATATGATTGGCCACGATGACCTCGGGTACAGTAGACATCCCAACCGCGTCAGCGCCAATGATTTGAAGGTACCGGTATTCAGCCCGGGTTTCAAGGTTTGGCCCGATGACCGCAGCATAAACTCCCTTTCGCAGGGTAATATTACTTTCCTTGGCGATCTCAATAAGACTCTTGTTTAACAATGGATCATAAGGAGCACTCATATCCGGAAACCGTGGTCCCAGCTCGTCCAGATTTTTGCCTCGAAGTGGGTTATCCGGCTGCAAGTTAATATGATCATCAAGTAACATTAAGTCCCCCTTATTCCAATCTAAATTGATATTACCAGCCGCATTGGAGATAAGCAATGATTTTATACCCAACAATTTCAATACCCGGACCGGGAAGGTAACCTCTTGCATGTTGTAACCCTCATAATAATGAAACCTTCCCTGCATAGCTAGTACCTTCTTGCCATGAATGGTGCCATAGTGCAACTGTCCGCTATGGAATTCTACCGTTGCCGCAGGAAAATGGGGTACATCAGAATATCTGACGGTGACCTCTACTTCCATTTGTTGCGTGAAGCCGCCACCAAGCCCTGTGCCTAAAATAATCCCAACTTCAGGCGTATCTATTCCCTGACCCTTGAGGTATTCAACGGCCTCGTTTATTCTTTTCATCCTATTGTAATCAAATTTATGAAGGAGCTACGTCGACCGGAATAGCAATCCGATAGGTTTTATTTCTTTTAACATCCAATTGGTCATCACGCAGCCAAGGGTTATGTCTTTTCAAGAGTTTATAGTTTATACCTTGCTCCTTGGCAAAAACTACCAGGTTTTTGATGTCTTTTTTCACCTCTACGTAACGTAGTTTTTCCGGTTGGTATAAATGCTTCTTATCGATGTCAAATCCGTACTGATCCGGGTTTTCAATGATCTGCTTAATAGCCAATATCCGAAAAACATACCTGGAAGTTTCTTCATTAAGCATCAGATCATAGTAGGAATCCACTTTTTGATTATTAAGGGCACGCTGCAAGCCACTCATGCCTCGGTTGTATGAAGCGGCCACATTCGTCCAGTTACCAAACTTTTTGTATGCTTTATTCAAATAGTTACAAGCCGCTACTGTAGATCGTAAGGGATCATATCTCTCATCCACTGACTTAGTAATTTCTAATCCGTTTTCGCGGCCGGAGGTTTTCAAGATCTGCCAGAATCCCACTGCGTTTTTTGGAGAGACATCATTCATAAATCCTCCCTCAATTGCCGTGAGGTATTTAAAATCATCGGGTATATTATTTTCTTTCAATATTTTTTCAATTTGTGGCAGCCACTTGTTGGCTCTTTTGATCAAGAAAATTGTACTACTATGCCAGTACGTATTAATGTGCAACTCCCTATCCAGCCGCTCACGAACATCCGGTATCTCTAGCGGCACACGCTCGCCGGCAAAATACAGCTCCTCCGGAAGCTCAAGTGACACCGCATTAAGATAACTGGCATACTCCCCTCCCGGAGGATTGTCTAGTTTTAAAAAAGCCGGGTTCGTCTTTTTTGTCACACTTTGCTGAACCGCCTTATCCTTTTGATAGTCATATTGAATATAACCGAGAGTGGCTATCAGCGCTGTTATTGAAATCATATGAGGTAAATATTTCATAGCCTCTAGTTTAAAAAGTACATAAAAATACAATGGCCAATGGTTCCAAAAAGTTCGCTGTACGGCAGAACCCTATTGCCTTAAATACTAAAAGTTAGGGGAAAGTAAGTATTTAGAATAAAACTCGTCAATAGTTGCCACAGCTTCAGTAGCAGTTTCGACGATCTTAAATAAATTAAGATCCTCCTCATTAATATTTTTTTCAGAGGCCAGTAATGTGGCTTTCACCCAATCCAGAAGCCCGCTCCAAAAATCTTTCCCCACCAGAACAATCGGAAAACGGCCAATCTTCTTAGTTTGAATTAGCGTAAGCGCTTCAAAAAGCTCATCAAGTGTTCCAAACCCACCTGGCATCACCACAAATCCTTGTGAGTATTTTACGAACATGACCTTCCGCACAAAAAAGTAATCGAAGGTGATCAGCTTATCCGGATCAATATAGCCATTACCTTGTTGCTCAAATGGTAAAATAATATTTAGCCCCACCGACTTACCGCCTTGTGAATAAGCTCCCTTGTTAGCGGCCTCCATAATACCAGGGCCACCACCGGATATCACTCCGTACCCATGTCGCACGAGCTTAGCGGCAATCTCCTCAGCTATTTGGTAATATTCATGATCCGGCTTTGTGCGGGCCGATCCAAAAATGCTTACACAAGGCCCTATTTTTCCTAATTTTTCAAACCCTTCTACAAATTCCGACATTACTTTGAAGATCACCCAGGAATCATAGGTTTTGATCTCGTTCCAATCCCTTTGCTCAAAAGCTTTTATGATCTTTTGTTCCTCTTCATCGAGATCGGTCATGGTACGGATATTATCTAATTTGGTACGTTTTTCTGACATTGATGTATGTATTGGCTGTGAAGAAGTAAGTTGTGCAATTTTATTTTCCTAACAAATCCTTCAACGCAGGATTAAGCTCCGGGAAAGAAAATTTAAACCCCGCCGCTTCAATTTTTTGGGAGGATACCCGGCTCCCTCCCAAAACCATGGAAGCCATCTCTCCTAACATAATTTTCAGAACAAAGCCAGGAACATTAGGAAGAAAAAAGGGCTTGCCTAATACTTTAGCCGTTTTCTTCGATAGCTCTTTGTTAGTCACGGGATTGGGGCCGACCGCATTGTATATTCCGGAAATGCCTTCATCTTCAATGGCGTAAATGAACATATTGCTGAGGTCATCTAAATGTATCCAGCTCAGGTACTGATCACCAGAACCCAAGGCAGCGCCTGCACCTGCTTTTATGGGTTTGGAAAGCTCCTTCAACGCCCCTCCTTGTTCGCTTAGCACAACACCTATTCGTAATTTCACCGTTCTTACGCCAAGCGTGGCTATTTCATCAACCTCAGCTTCCCAAGCTTTAGTTACAGTGGCCAAGAAATCATCTCCAAATCGACTTTCTTCTTTTTTCCATACTCCACCTGAATTCCAGCCGTAATAGCCTATGGCAGAGGCTGAAATGAAAGCCTGCACGTTATGCTTTTTTTGCTCGAGGAGTTGCTTAAGCAGCTTAGTTGACTCGGTTCGGCTTTTCTTAATTTCCTTTTTTCGTTCTTTGGTCCACTTTTTATCTGCTACTCCCGCCCCAGCCAAATGGATGATAAAATCAGTTCCTTCCAGACAAGACGCATCGATGTTTCCTTTCTCGACATCCCACTCAAATACTTCAATTTCACCCTTTCTGCCCCCTTTTCTGGAAAGCCACCTAACCTTATAATTTTTTTTTAATAGAAACTCACTAATGCGCGACCCTACTAAGCCGGACCCTCCTGTAATAAGAACTGTTTTTGACATGAGATTAGGTATAAATTCCAATAGAAGAACGGAAGGACTAAGGAAAGGTTTTAGGGCCATTAAAGGGATACTTCTGACCTGCTTTTGGCTAACTTCACAAATGTTTACCGAGCACATGCAAGACTTCAGGCCCATTATAAAAGTAATCGAGGAAGACTACGAAATCCCTCAACTCGGAAAGCATCGCAGGATTTCAGCCTTACTGCCTTACAATTATGAAAGCACCACCCGATCCTATCCTGTGCTGTATATGCAGGACGGTCAAAACTTATTCAACCCCCAGGCCCCTTTTGGGGATTGGGCCATTGACCGGTCCTTGAGTAAACTAGCCGCTGAGGAGATGTCAGACATTATAGTCATTGCCATTGACCACGGAGAAGAAGAACGTATTAATGAGTACCTTCCATTTTCCAATACCCGATTCGGGGAAAGCCAGGGTGAGCTTTATGTACAATTCCTACTGAGTACTCTAAAACCTTATGTAGATAATAACTTCCGAGTAAAAATAGATCGGCTGAACACGGGAATTGGTGGAAGCTCTTTAGGTGGTTTAATCAGTTTATATGCCGGTCTAACCCAACCTGATTACTTTTCCAGGCTTATGGTGTTTTCCCCAAGTCTTTGGATATCACCTATGATCAATCATTACGGGGCCAACTACTCCCCATCTTCTCCTGCTTATCTTTACCTCTACGCCGGTGCCAAAGAAAGCAAGTATCATATTCGAAACGTTGAATTATTTAAGGCATCACTACTTCGCCATAAGCCTTCCTATCCTAACGTGAACTTTCGCCTTTCCATCAATGAAAATGGCGAACACGCAGAGCGCTATTGGGCGGAAGAATTTCCGAAAGCTTTGAAATGGTTGTATTTTAATGATAACGAATGAAAATCTTACCACACCACAAGGCTCATAGCCAAGTAATCATCGTACCCTTCAGAAAAGGGCAAGTAGAAACTTCGTTCATTCAGAAGGTGTCAGGCATTTACTCCACGCTACGATTCGAAGGTGGTTTTAAAGAAGTAAAAATTTTGCAGCATCCCTCTGAAAATCGTACGGTCTACCTGGTAGGGTTAGGTGAGGAAAAGCACGGATCAAGAATTTATATCGCTGCCAGGTCTTTAGCTCATCACCACCACAAGCATTGGACTGAAGGTATCAGCGTAGAATGCGGTCACCTGCAAAGTCACATTGTTGAGCAACTTGTTATTGGCTTCAAGCTGGCTACTTATCAGATAGGGAGGTTTAAACAAGAAAAGGAGGCACCTGCCTTTTTTGACCCTGACTTTACGGTGAACCTTGTGAGTAAAAATAAATTGACTAGGGTAATTGAGTCCGGCATTGCCAAAGCGGAGTCTACAATGCAGGTCATGAAGCTTGTAGATGCCCCACCGAATGAAAAAACACCTGAATACCTTGGTAATTGGGCGATAGCCTCAGCCAAAAAGTATGGCTATGCTGCCGATATTTTGGACTCGGATGCGCTAAAAAAAGAAGGATTGGAAGCCATACTTTCAGTAGGCCAGGGAAGTAAATACCCGCCTGTGCTGATCAAAACAGAATACAAGCCCAAAGAAAGTGAGTCAACCACCCCAAAATTAGGTTTGGTTGGAAAGGGTATCACTTTTGACACGGGCGGCCTTTCCATAAAAGGTTCCCAAAATCTACATTACATGAAAAGTGATATGGGGGGTGGTGCAGCGGTATTGGGAGCCGTGGAGCTTGCTGCAAGATTAAAGCTGAATATGCATATCGTCGGCATTGTAGCCAGCGCCGAAAACGCCGTTGATGCCAATAGCTATCGTCCAGGAGATGTGATCGACTCTTACTCCGGAAAGACAATTGAAATCATTGACACCGACGCGGAAGGGCGCCTCGTTTTGGCGGATGCGCTGGCTTACCTTCAAAAAAACTATGCCCCTGAATTCATAATCGACCTAGCCACACTCACTGGAAGTTCCGTAATGACATTGGGTTACTCGGCAGGTGCTTTGTTCTCAAACGATGATAAACTGGCCGAAGTGATTTCCAAAAGTGGTTACCAGGTAAATGAGCGTGTTTGGAGACTGCCATTGTTTGAGGACTTTGAAAAAGAACTGGAGAGCGATGTAGCTGATGTACGAAACTTTAGCGGTAAACCCGTGGCCGGAGCTATAACTGCGGCTAAGTTCTTACAACACTTTATCGATGATACGGTTAAATGGGCGCACTTGGATATCGCAGGGGTGGCTTTTGGAGATTCAGAATTCTCTAAAATGAAGAGCGCCAAAGGGTACGGTCCGCGTTTACTACTAGAAATCATGGAAAAACTAAAATAAACATGTCAAATAAACCTCTAAACTTTTTGTGTGTATCCACCTACCTGAAAGGCCAAACCTTTCTCACGGCCTGTAAGGAAGCGGGCAACAATGTTTATCTGCTCACCCTCAAAAAGCTGGAGAATGACGCTTGGCCCAAAGACCATATCAATGAATTCTTCTTCATGGACATTGATGAGCATGGTAATTGGAATCGCAAGCATGTGGTAAATGGTCTGGCCTATAAGTTCAGATCCATTCAATTTGACCGGTTTGTCGCCTTAGACGATTTCGATGTTGAAAAGGTAGCGTTCTTACGAGAATACTTCCGGTCGCCTGGAATGGGAGAAACCACAGCCCGGTACTTTCGGGATAAACTAGCCATGAGGATAAAGGCGAAAGAATCGGGCATTTCAGTCCCGGCATTCACGCCACTGTTTAATGATGAGGAGATTACTATTTTCGCAAACACTGTACCTGCACCTTGGTTGATCAAACCTCGATCAGAAGCATCGGCAACAGGGATTAAGAAAATACACAGCAAAGAAGAGCTCTGGAATTTGATTCACTCACTAGGCGATGCCAGGCATGAATATTTAGTGGAGCGTTTTGCTCCTGGGGACGTTTTTCATGTAGATGCACTATCATTTGATGGTGAAGTGCAATTTGCGCGTGTCAGCCGCTACCTGGATACACCTTTTGAGGTAGCTCATGGGGGCGGAATTTTTAGGTCTCAAACTATTGAACCAGGTTCAGAAGATGATAAAGCGCTGAAGAAACTGGTGAAGAGGGTAATGACTTCTTTTGGCATGCAATACAGCGCTTCGCATACCGAGTTCATCAAAGGCCATTCTAGTGGAGAGTACTATTTCTTGGAAACCTCCTCACGGGTTGGTGGGGCCAATCTTGCGGAAATGGTGGAAGCCGCTTCTGGCGTAAACCTCTGGGCGGAATGGGCCAACCTGGAAACCGCCAAAGCAAAAGGTTTGTCGTATCAAGCCCCTGAGGATAAGCATCAAAATGCCGGTATAGTAGTATCTCTAAGTCGCTACCAGCATCCGGATACCTCCGGATTTACCGATCCTGAGTTGGTATGGCGCATGGATAAAGAATGGCACATCGGACTGATCGTGAAGTCGGAAGACCGGAATAAAGTATCGTTACTTTTGGACGGTTACACCAAACGAATTGGAGAAGAGTTTCACGCCAGCTTGCCAGCCCCTGACAAATCGACTTCATGACGATAAGAATCCATGCAGGTTCC
>JBCCIX010000187.1:0-8101 GCA_039028075.1 Bacteroidota bacterium
TGTGATCAACATCACCCCGGAACGTTTGTGGTGTTCTTTTGACCGTGACAAGCTGGAGCAAATCGTGTACAATTTGTTGGGGAACGCCTTTAAGTTTACGCCTGATGGAAAAAAAATTACCTTCAAAAGCACACATGCTCAAGAAAAATTGAATATTGATGTATCGGATACGGGAATCGGGATAGCAGAGAACGATCTGCCGCATATCTTTAATCGGTTCTATCAGGTGGATGATAGCTATACCAAAGAAAGATCTGGGTCCGGTATCGGTTTGGCCCTCACTAAGGAACTGGTAAACTTCATGGAAGGAACCATTGAAGTGAAAAGCGATCTGGGTAAAGGCAGCGAATTTCTGGTCACCTTACCTATGGATAAGATCAGAACCAGCGCAGAAGGTGAAAGCCCCGATTCCCCACTGAATGCCCTCGCAGTAGACCACAAAAAAGTAGCATCGGATCACAGAATACATGCGGTCAAAGAATATACGGTACTGGTGGTTGAAGATAATAATGATATGCGTTATTTCATCAAAGAGGCCCTGGAGGACAACTACACCATCATAGAAGCCAATAATGGAAAAACTGGCTTGGTAAAGGCAACAAAGGAAAACCCCGATATCATTATTGCGGACATCATGATGCCCAAGATGGATGGATTAACGTTAGTCAAAAAGTTAAAGACACAGTTGGAGACCAGCCATATCCCGGTAGTGTTACTAACCGCAAAGGCGGGTATGGAAAATAAGTTAGAAGGCTTGGAACTGGGTGCGGATGAGTATCTCACCAAACCTTTTGATGGTAAAGAATTAAACGTTAGAATCAGGAATTTGGTGGCCTCACGCAAGAAACTTCGTGCGTTGTTCGCCAGTAAAAACGACATTGAACCGGAAAAGATAACGGTAACTTCTATTGATCAACGGTTTATGGAACAACTCAAGCAACTGTTTGAAGAGCGATATGCAGAGGCAGGGTTTGGTGTTCCGGAGATGCAAAATGAACTGGGTATGGGCAAGACCCAGCTGTATCGAAAATTGAAATCGATCACAGATTGTTCTCCCGGGGAGTTATTGCGGAACTTTAGGTTGAAAAGAGCTGCCCAACTACTCGAGCAAAACAGCGAACATATTACACAAATAGCCTACTCGGTTGGTTTCAATAGTCTCTCTTATTTTACCAGAAGGTTTAAAGAGTTTTATAGAATTTCACCTTCCGAGTATGCAAATAATACAACTGATAAACGAAACCAATAGTGTTTATTGAATTCTTGATTTGTCACGGAAAATAGAGTGCGCCGCTCTCGAAACAGTTATCAGTTAAAATCAGTGGTGAGGAAGATGCTCCTCAACCCTGAATTATTGTAAAAGATCAAAAGGGGGAGGGAGATGCAAAGCACTTTTGAAAATATTGATCCCGATAATATTCAGAGTATTACGGTCATGAAAAATGGAAAGTGCGGTCAAGCGGGTAGGAGTGGGGTGGTAAGTATAGTAATGAAATAGGGATCAAGGTATTGGATCATCACTTTGCATGCCAATCCTTTTCCATTCCACGCAACGTTTAACCACTTCGTACGTTATCTTGGCAGTCCAAAACCAAAGTCAGATCGCTGCTTGCAAAAGAAAGATGAACTACTTTTTGAATTAATCCGGGAGGGGGATGTAGAGGCGTTCGAAAGCTTGTTTACTACGTATTATCCGGCACTTTGCATGTATGCGCATCGGCTGCTTGGGGATATCGAAAGCGCAAGGGACTTGACGCAAGATGTGTTTGTGACGCTCTACGAAAATCGATCGTCCCTCCAAATTAAATCATCCGCCAAAGCATACTTACAGAGATCAGTGCATAATGCATGCCTTAATTTTTTAACCAAGTCCAAAATGCATGCGAAGCACCATGTTCAAATCGCATCTCAAGATTCATCACGCGACGAACACGATTCAATGATACGAGCCGAGTTAGAGGCACAGATCTTCGAGGAGATTCAAAAGTTGCCCCAACAATGCCGTAATATCTTTCAAATGAATCGATTTGAGGGTAAGAAAAACAAAGATATTGCAGCTGAATTGGGCATTTCCGTACGTACCGTAGAAACTCAAATCAGTAAAGCACTTAAACTACTCCGCCGAAATTTAGGTCATTTGCTACCCACTATTTTATTATTCTCTTCTGCGGCATAATTTTTTTAGTAACGTCCGGTTAAACTCAGATTTAATAAATAATATGCATTTAAAACGAATCAGAATAGATTTTTCGGAGCTTTCAAAAAGACCCCCTACCTAAAGGGGAAACCAACGCCTGATGGAAAATAGAGGGCATCCCTTTAGGGAAAGAGGGTTTCTGACACTTCTGAAAAACCAGGAAATCTAACGTCCAGTCGTGAAAGGTAATAGCTACCCCTTTTGTTATGGAGTCGAGAACTTTTGGGATGTTGGTGTGTCCCGCGCTACCCCTAGCCCCTAAAGGGGAAACCAACGCCTGATGGAAAATAGAGGGCATCCCTTTAGGGAAAGAGGGTTTCTGGCACTTCTGAAAAACCAGGAAATATAAAGTCCGGTCGTGAAAGGTAATAGCTACTCCTTTTGTTATGGAGTCGAGAACTTTTGGGATGTTGGTGTGTCTCGCACTACCCCTAAGCTAAAGGGGTGCCTAAAAAGTCCCCTTCAGGGGATTCCTGCCTTGCCGGCAGGTTGGTAGGGGAGTATTTTGATAAATTCATTTTAAAACCAATCTAGTCGGATGCCACTATTTTTTTTAATCTTTTATACGTGTTTCATTAGAGTTAATTGTCATTATACCGTAAGCGATGAGTAACTCAGTTAATCCACATATAGACCATGAACTATTGGTCCGGTATCTTTCCGGAGAGACCACGGTCTTAGAAAATAGAGCAGTCGAACGTTGGCTTCATGCGGATGATCGGAATAAGGAAGAATTCGATGCGTTGAAGTTGTTATGGGAGGTGAGTAGCCAGGCCAAGGGAGCGGCTTCTATTGATGTTAAAAATGATTGGCAAAAGGTTAAAAACAGAATTGATGCTGCCCCCAAGATGTGGTCAATACCTCCTGCTACTAAAGAAAAAAGTAGTGTGTTCACCCACTTGATGAAAGTGGCGGCCGTCATTACCTTGATAGTGATGGCCTATTTGGCCTGGCCTGTTTTGTCGGAGTTGAGTCCTGTGGAGATGGCGACCGTAACGGCGTTGACCGATACCTCCACCGTGATATTATCGGACGGTAGCAAGGTAGTGCTTAATAAGAATTCAAGGTTGGTCTATCCGTCACAATTCGAGGGTATTACCAGAGGGGTGACCTTGGAAGGGGAAGCTTTTTTTGACGTAGTAAAAGATCCCTCCCGTCCTTTCTTGATCACGTCCGGTGAAGCGACCACCGAAGTAGTGGGCACCTCTTTCAGCGTGAATGCAGGGATAAAAAATAAAGTACGGGTTACGGTGGTTACGGGTAAGGTGCTGCTTTATTCCGAAAGTAAGCAAGGGGAAAAGCTATCTATTGCCCCCGGAGAGCAAGGCCTGTTGAAAAACGGATTACAGTTGTCCAAAACAGTGAACGAAGACATCAACTTTTTAGCCTGGAAAACGGGTATTCTCACTTTTCAGAATACATCTGTCACTAAAGTCATCCATGACCTTAACAAACACTACGGCCAATCCCTGAAAATTGGGTCTTCAGCGCTAAAAACCTGCACCTTGACGACAACATTTAAGCAGCAGTCTTTCGAAGATGTTTTAGCCGAGCTGCAACTGGTATTACCTATTCAGGTTCAAAATGACGGAGAAAACACCATCCTGACCGGAGTAGGTTGTAAATAAGTATAATGACGGATATCTATAAGACCTTGTTTTCAAGCCTCTGCCTGTGCTTTACACTCATTGCCGGAACCATGGCACAGGATACTCTTTTAGATAAAGAAATTACGTTAAACAAGCACACAGGCTCGGTCGAACAACTTCTAAAGGAAATCAGCGAAAGGGGAAGTTTTAACTTCACCTACAGCAACCAGATTTTAATTGCTGGTGAGTTTACTTTGACAGGCCAGAAACAATCGGTAAGAGCATATTTGGATGAATTGTTTCCAAACGGTACCGTTGAATATTATGTTAAAAGTCAGCGGATAATACTTAGATACAGAGGGGATAAAAAACAAAATACTGAGCTCAAACATACTATCAGTGGTTACCTAAGGGATGCGGCAAACGGGGAAGCGCTTTTGGGTGCTAACTTTTGGATAGCTGAGCTTTCAACCGGAGCTTCTGCCAATGCTTATGGCTTTTACTCACTGACGGTCCCACAAGGTAATTATACGTTGCAAAGTAGCTTCATTGGCTACACCACAGTGACAAAAAAGCTTCAATTAACACAAGACATAAAGATCGATATAGAATTATCATCGTCGATTACTGAACTGGAAACTATTGAGATATCTGACATCGAGTTAGAAGAACATATTACTTCCAAAGCGATGAGCACCCATACCCTTTCGGTTGCGACCATCGAGAATATGCCTTCAATCGGTTCAAACCCCGACATCATAAAATCCATTCAACTGCTTCCCGGGGTAACGACGATTGGGGAAGGTTCTACGGGTTTTTTTGTACGCGGAGGAGGAAGAGATCAAAATCTAATTTTGTTGGATCAAGCCCCTGTGTATAACCCGTCTCATTTTCTAGGCTTCTTGTCGGTGTTCAATACCGATGCGATCAATTCTACAACCTTATACAAAGGTGGCATTCCTGCCCGCTACGGTGGGCGAGCGTCCTCTGTATTGGATGTAAGAATGAAAGAAGGGAATACCAAAGCATTGAGTGGTGAAGCTGGGATCAGCTTAGTAGGCGGGGCAAAACTGACCCTGGGCGCACCCCTTCGAAAGGGCAAAGGATCATTCATGGTCTCGGCAAGGAGAACGTATGCTGAACCTCTCTTTTGGGCCATAGGAAGGGTAGAACCACTCTTTAAAGGGACACGCGTATTTTTTTATGATTTTAACGCAAAAGCGAATTACAAGATCAATGATAAAAATACTGTGTTTGTTTCGGGTTATTTCGGGCAAGATGTAAACAAGCTACCCATTTTAGATTTTGAGGTGAATTGGGGCAACCAGACCGGCACGGTTAGGTGGAACCATCTTTTTAACAACAAGCTCTTCTCCAATCTAACCTTTACGTACAGTCGTTACCGGTATAAGCTGGATATACCCGCGGCACAGATTCCTGTGGGTTGGGAGTCGAGTATTAGGGATATTAACCTGAGTGCTGATTTCTCCTATTTTGTTAACCCCGGAACAACCCTGGATTTTGGCGTAAGCACTATTTTGCATCGGTTTGACCCGGGGAGTAACGCTTTTGACGAACAGTTTAACGTACCCAATAGCCGTGCTTGGGAGCACGGACTTTTTGTGAGCCTGGAAAAAGAAATAGGCCCATCTTTACTTTTAGAAGCCGGGGTGCGGTGGTCGTTGTTTCAAAATGTGGGAGAGACCACCGTATTTGAATTTGACCAAAGCTTTACATTAAGTGATACGGTTCGTTATCGTTCGGGAGAGATTTACAACTGCTACAATAACCTGGAGCCCAGGGTTTCTGCACGGTATGTATTGGATAAAAAGCAATCCATTAAATTGAGTTATAACCGTATGGCCCAGTACCTCCACATGCTGGCCAATTCTACACTTTCCTTTACCGCCTTCGACGTTTGGTATCCGAGTGGGCCAAACATCGAACCACTCCTGGTGGATCAAATTGCTTTAGGGTATTTCAGAAACCTGAACGAGAATAGGGTCGAGGCTTCGATCGAGGGTTTTTACAAGCACATCGAAAATCAACTGGACTATGCAGATTTTGCACAGCTCGTCTTCAATCCATTGCTGGAAGGGGATTTAAGAAGTGGAAACGGACAATCATACGGCGTTGAATTTATGCTAAAGAAGAATACAGGAAAGTTGAGGGGGTGGTTGAGCTATACCTGGTCCAGGGCTATTCATAAGATTCCAGGAATCAATACTGGCCGGTCCTTCGCTGCTCTTTATGACCAACCTCATAAGGTGATAGCTACTGCTGCCTACCAACTCTCTGAAAAAGTATCATTAGGCGCTAATTGGACATTCAATTCAGGAGGTCCGGTTACGTTCCCGGTCGAAAGCTATAGTTACGATGGATTACCTGCTGTACCGGTATACAACTCGCGCAACGCAGATAGGTTGCCGGATTACCACCGTCTCGACCTCTCTGCCAGGATTGCTTCAAACAAAAAATTGTTCAAAGGGAAAGTCGATATCGCTTATTTGATCTCAATTTATAATGCCTATGCCAGAGATAATGCCTTGGCGCTTTACATTGGTGAAGATCTTTCAGCCGGAGATGACTTTAATTCTCGAACGGTGGCTAACCAAGTTTCATTATTTTCAATTGTACCGGCGGGGTCAGTACTGTTCAGTTTTTAGACATGAAAAATTATGGCTACTATTTACTTATTTTTTTGATCCTTTTAGGAGCCTGCATAGAAGAGGTAGATCTTCATCAGATTAACGGAACCACATCAGGTCGATTAGTCATTCAAGGTAGCATAACCACCGAGATGAAGCGACATGCCGTTTTCTTGTCAATAACTAATGTGGCCATTCCAGACACTGACCCGGAAAAAGTTAGCGGAGCAGCAATTGAAATTACGGATGGTGACATGGTGTATGAGCTTATCGAAAATGATACCCTTCCGGGACTTTATCTTACTACTACTGAGGTAGCAGGGGAGGTGGGTAAGCAATATACACTAAGGGTAGAGGTAAATGATACTATATATACCGCCACAGACCTAATGGAACCGGTGAGGCCATTTGAACCCGAAGCCGAGCTCTTTGAATTACCCAACCGTGTAGAAGAATTTGATGATGTTGTAGAAGAAGGGTTTTATGAACACCGATTCCCTCACGTAAGATATGGTACCTCCGTTGCCTCAAAGCAAACCCTTTTTGCCTATGATTCGACCGTTGGTGCATTGCGGCAAGCCGTATTTTACGAATTTCCTAGAACCGATCCCCAAGGCTTTTTACTCGGCTTTCAAGGTGATAACCCTACACTGATCATTGAGGAGGGCTCTACGATTTTTCAAATGAAATCTTCTATGTCTACCGCTCATTATCTGTATATGCGGGCGGTACATGCGGAGACAAAATTTAGAGGGGGACTTTTTGATGTGATACCGGGGAATGCCCCCTCCAACATTAGTAATAACGGTTTAGGTTTCTTTTCGGCATCAGAGGTGATCAGTCGCACATTTACAGTTAAAAAAGAGAATCTGGAACCATAATGAATCTAATGATATGTTAAAAAAAATTGGTTTGCTTTTCGCTCTGTTTTTTCTGGTTTTCCTTACCGTTCAAGCCCAAAGTGGTTTATTGGAAAAAGAGATTGAATTGGATAAAACCTCGGGTTCCATAGCACAACTGCTAGAGGAGATCAGCGAACAAGGAGGGTTTACTTTTACGTATAGTAACCAGATTCCGGTCAGCGAATCCATTGACTTGAAGCGTAATAAAGGGACCGTTCGAATGTTTTTGGATAAGCTATTTCCAGATGGGAATGTTCGCTATACATCACTCAATAATAGAATTGCTTTAAGCATCATTAAGACATCTTCGGCCAAACCAAAGCTGGTCATCAGTGGTACGGTTTACGATAAAGCAAGCAAAGCACCACTACCCTTTACCCATGTTTCCTTGCTAAACAATAAGCGGGGCACGGCCAGTAATGTGAACGGTGAGTTTAGGTTGTTGCTACCCGAAGTATACAAAGAGGATAGTTTACGGTTTAGTTTCGTGGGATACCATCCACTCAGAAAAAAGATTACAGAGCTGTCTGAGCACGCTAAAATCTATTTGACAGAAGACAAACGCGTGTTGGATGAAGTAGTATTTAAGGATTTAACTACGCTGCAAATAATAGAAAAAGCCATTGCTAACATACCAAAAAATTATCAACAGAAAACCAATATCACTCAAGGCTTTTACCGGATGACCGCTAAGCGGGAAAATGCTATTGGTCAATTGTCAGAGGCCGTTTTTGATATTTATTCGGAAAAAAATAAGGAATCCAA
>JBCCIX010000188.1:0-8058 GCA_039028075.1 Bacteroidota bacterium
CCCTTGTCGCAACCACTGGAACCTTCGAAGCGAATGCATCCAAGATCGAAGTGCCAAGCCCTTCTGTCTTTGAAGTCATTAAGAAAACATTAAGGTCACCAATTACCTCCGGGATATTATTAAGAAACCCTGTGAAGGTAAGGTGATCCAGTAGATTGAGATCGCGGGCAAAGCTTTCGATCTCCACTTCCATAGGTCCATCACCCATAATCACAAAATGATAGACCTCATCTTCCCTAAGCAGTGACTGAGCTACTTTTAAAAAGGTGAAATAGTCTTTATGATCTGCTAAGGCGGAAGTATTACCAATCAAAAAGCAGTCTTGAGGTAAATTAAGTACTGATCTTAAGGATTTGTGCTGTACCTGTGAAAATCTATTTAAATCCACACCGCTATAAATGGTAACACATCTATGCTTTTCTCTCGTCAAATAAGACCTCATTATTTCCGTGATGGCACCGGAGACACCTACAATGCGCCTAATACCCAAATGATTGTATTTCCATTTGGTAAGTAAGTTCTTTTTAGGAACAAAATCTACCCTTCTGGATATAACCACGGGTTTACGCATTCCCATTAACAACGCTAAAAAGGTTAAAGTATGTGACTTTCCACTGTGGGCATGTATCACATCATATTGACCCGATATTCTGACTAAGAATAAGGCTGTAGTAAGTAATTTGAATCCTGAAAATGACTTTTCATAACATTCATACCCCTTTTCGTTAATGTAAGCATGAAATGAAGAGTTCTTTTTTACCAGTATTGAAAAAGTTACATCTGATTTTTCAGACTCTTCCAGTAAGTACGCTATTTGCCGTTCTCCGCCTCTCCATGATTTCTCAGAACTAATGTGAAGGATTTTCAAATAAAAGGAAGTCTATGCCGGCCCGAAATTGTTTTTATCTTTGACGATCGAATGCTTGCCATATGCGCTTAAATATACCTGAAAATACCTCCAAAAACACGCATAATATAGTGGATTCACTTTTGGTTGAAGAAAAAGATATCGATCCTGTTTTGGATATTCCGGCCGGAGCAGGAGCATTCACTCAAAGACTATTAAAAAATAATATTGAGGTACATTCTGCGGATATTGAAAATATCCTCGAAGTAGAAAATGATAATTTTGAAATTGCTAATATGAATGCTACCCTACCCTACGAGGATGCCTATTTCACTAATGTGGTTTGCATAGATGGCATCGAGCATCTTGAAAACCCGTTTACTTTTATAAGAGAGTGTAAACGGGTTATCAAACCTGAGGGTAAGCTAATCATTTCTACCCCAAATATTAATTCGCTGCGCTCTCGGTGGAGATGGTTCTGGACCAGTCATCATAATAAAAATAAAAGCCCACTTAACGAGAACAAACCTTCACCCCTTCACCATATTAACATGCTTTCCTACCAAAAGCTCCGGTATATTCTTCATACCAATGGCTTTCAGATTGAAAAAGTGAAGACTAATAGAATTAAGCTAATCAGTTGGATTTACTTACCCTTTGTACCGCTAAGTTGGATACTGACCAAGCTTGTCTTCCAAAAAGAAGAAAAAGACATCCAGCAGCAAATCAACAATAAGACCATCATTTCATATTTATTTTCTTCAAGCCTACTTTTTGGTGAAACCATGATTGTAAAAGCCAAGTGCGTAAAATAGCTATACCCTCTTTTTTTCGCGAAGCTTTACATATTTAAGAAAACGATAGTAGGCACTATTTTTACATACTATAAAACCATAGTACCCGTCCAAAAAACCTAACCTGACAAAATAGTTTTTCAGAAATGTGAGTGCTGGATAAATAACAAGGTGTATGAGAACGTTGGTCATCTTACCTGCGGCAGAAGCCTCGACGGCGGCTATTTCTGAAAACTTATTCATTTGATCAATATGTTCATCAATAGTTCGATAAGAATAATGTAGTAAATCACCTTTTACCTTACTCATCTGAACTCCCGCTTCCAAAACAACAGAATCATGAGGGTTTATCCCCCCCCATTTACCTAACCGCCTGTTCCAAAGTCTAATTTTTGTATCTGGGTACCAACCCGAGTGCTTTATCCACTTACCGCAATAGTTACTGAGGCGATTGCATTTATAAGCTCCAACTTTCGTATCCGTTACTGATGACTTGATCACTTTTATTGCTTCCTTAAGTTCATCGGAAAGCCGTTCGTCTGCATCCAGTGACAGTACCCAATCATTTTCAGCAAGGTCTACTGCATAATTCTTTTGCTGGATGTGACCTTCGAACTTATGCTCCAAAAATCTTACCTTAAAGCTTTCAGCAATTGCTCTTGTTCTATCGGTCGAAAAGGAATCAACTACAATAATTTCATCAACAACATCCTTTATCGAATTAAGACATTCTTCCAGATTATGCTCTTCATTGTAGGTTATTATGACTCCGGAAATATTCACAAAGATTGAATCATTTGATCAGTAGATATGTTCAAAGCGCATTTAAAATGTCCCTCAGGGCAAGCCCTGTGCCCATGTAGACCGCATGGCCGGCAGGACAAGGGTTGTTGTACTTCCACCACAGCGGCATTATCCGATAAAGGGCCGAATCCGAAGTTAGAAACCGTAGAGCAGAATACGGCCGTAACCGGAGCATTAACTGCCGAAGCAAAATGTAATGGGGCAGAATCGTTCACGAAATTCATGGTCGCGTATTTGATTAATGCTACAGACTCTAAAGGGCTTAATTTACCCGCCAAATTAATCACAAGGTCCTTTTTAGATTCATCAATAATCTCATTACAGAGGCCGGAATCCCCAGGAGCTCCAATAAGATAAATATGAAAGCCTAGACTGAGATCATTGATGAGTTCTATCCATTTCTTCTTTGGCCATTGCTTCGTATACCACACGGAGGCCGGAGCAATAGTTATATATTTATCTACAATGTATTCCTTAATCCGTTCATAGTGGTCTTGAGACGGATATAACTTCGGACGCTCAACCTTTAAATCTGTTATATCTTCAATAAGTTTATGGTTTCTCTTTATTTCGTGCTCATCCCCTGAGGTCGAGATCCGATGCTCAACAGTTTTACTAAAAAACAATGATAAAGGGTTTTTTTTAAAACCCCTTGTTTCCCGAGCTCCAGATAAAACAGTGAATAAACCCGATGACGTAAATCGCTGAAGATTAATGGTTAAATCGAAACGTTCACTTCTTAACTTCCCAATGATTGAAAAAAGCTGTGAATACTTGTGCTTCTTATCCCATACCCATACCTTGGTTAGTTTTGGATGTAAATCAAGGATGTGCTGGTTGCCCGATCGTAGTAAAAAATGTAACTCACACGTAGGATAACATCTGGCTAGCTTTTCAATAAGTGATGTAGCCAATACCACATCTCCCAAAAAAGCCGTCTGTATGATGAGAATCTTATTCAATGGGGATATCGAGTCTGTTCGAATCTTGCAGAAATAAATCTACCAGCAAATCAAATACTTATCCGCCGTAAAGCAAAAAAGTCGCCTTGTTCTTAAAGCGACTTTCTTTTCCGATCAGAAAACGTTATTCATTCTCATTTTCAGCGACTGTTTCTTCTTTCTTCTTTTTATTACCGCCATCTACTAAATCTCCGTCTTGTAAACTTTTTGAAACCACCAAAAATGGTCCGGAGATTACCTTGTCTTCATCCGTTAAGCCTTCAATGATCTCGATATTCTCATAGTCACTGATTCCTGTTTTCACTTCTTTCATTTTAGCTACACCCGCTTCTTCCACGAAAACAACTTCCTTCACGTCATCTTTATTTTTAGAATTTGTTTTAGTGTCGTCCTGCTTATCTTTTCCTCGTCCATATTTACTCTGACCGGGAACGCGTGTAGTTACTGCCGCCAAAGGCACAGATAATACATCATTTTTTTGATTGGTTATGATCTCTACACTTGAAGTCATACCTGGCCGAAATGGATATTTATTTCCATCATCCACTAAATCCTGATAAGAGGAATTTAAAATTCTAATACGTACTTCAAACTCGGTTACAGCGTCCGTAGAAGCCTTGTCATTAGCCGTGTTTGCAATGGAGGTAACCACTCCTTTGAATTCCTTGTCCAAATAGGTATACGAATCAACATCTATGATTACGGTATCTCCAATATTCACTCGGATAATATCGTTCTCGTTTACGTTTACCCTTACTTCCATATTATTGAGATCGGCAATTCTCATAATTTCGGTTCCTTGAAATTGTTGCGTTCCTAGCACGGTCTCTCCCGCCTTCACATTTAACTTACTTACTATCCCACTCATAGGAGCGGTTAATGTAGTTCTTCTTAAATTCTCCTCAGCTTGGTCCAGTGATGCCTGGCTACTTTTAACCACAAATTTTGCCGCTTCCAGGGATTTTTCAGCTGACTTTTGATCGTTTTTTGCCACCTCAAAATTTTGCTGTGCAAGCTGCCAGTCTGCTTCTGAGATTACTTTCTCGTCCCATAGTTTTTTCTGGCGTTCATAGTCCTGCTTTGCCCGCTGGAGAGTGGCCTCCGCACGTGATAAAGCTGCTTTCGAAGATGCCTCATTAGCTCTTTGGGTATTCAGCGAGGCGCGTGCCTGCTCTGAAGCTGAAATGAAGTTATCCGGCCTTATTTTAGCCAATACAGCGCCTTGTTGAACAGAATCTCCTTCTTCAACGGCTAGTAAAATTAACTCCCCGGATACCTCCGGAGTTAGTTTTACCTCCACAACCGGCTGAACTGTGCCCGAAGCGCTTACCTTCTCCGTTATGGAGACTTTTGTAACTTCGTCTACAGTTACTTTTGTTGTATTGGGCTGCCCTATCCATCCGGCAGATTTACCTACAACTAAGAGTAGAACTATACCTACAAAACCTCCGATTAGGTAGTACAACCACTTATTTGACTTTTTCTTTTTTGCCATTGTTTAGAATTCTAAAGGTTTACCCTGATAAAAATCAAGTATTTTGAGTGTAAATATGTAATCGTATTTTGCGCGAGTTAAATCAGTTTTAGCTTGATATAGATTGTTCTCGGCTATTTCATAATCGGTAGCATTTATCGCACCTGCAGCTTTCTGTTTTTCAGTGACTCTGAAGGCCTCTTCTCGAGCCTCAACGGCTTTTAACGATGCCTCATATGATTTTGAAGCCGCTTTTACATCATTGTAGGCTTGTTCGATGGTTTGCCATAATTGATATCGCGTATCCTTAGATGTTATTTCTGCCCTCCTCTTCGTTATTTCGGCTCTTTGCACATTCGCTTTTGCGCTAAAACCGTTGAAAATAGGGACGCTTAAAGATAAACTAATAAATTGACTCAGATTTTCATCAAATTGTTCACTAAAGCCAAAATCAACAACGTCACCGTTAGGCACGAATACAGCACTTTCAATGGCTTCGCCACCAGAAACCGTTCTAAAGTTAGTAGGCTCATAAACTTGATTACCGCTTCCATCGGTTACAGGCAGGACCGGGTTCGCAGCATCTGGAATAAACCGCTCTGTAACTAAATCAGAGTAATTTGTGCTTAGACCTGCATTAAAACTCACTGTAGGATATAAGATACCTTTGGAGGCTTGTACACCTCTTTCAGCGCTTTTAATATTATAATCAGCACTTTTAATTTCAGGCATAGACGCTAGGGCAATCTCGTATACTTCAATAGCTGTACTTGGTAAATCATCGGCGGCTCCTACTTCAATTTCTGGGATCACAATATCAATTTGGCTTTCAGGAGGAAGTTGCAATAGTTGCTTTAGTTGTATTTTGGCTAGAATAAGACTATTTTCTTGATTAATAACATTTACTTCGTTAGTGGCCATTTGAGCCTGCAAATCAAGGAGGTTCGCTCTAGGCAGTGCTCCTGCTTCTACCTGTTTCCTGGTTAGCTCTACTTGCTCCTTTGTGGACTCTACCTGAGAAAGCGCGTTTTCATAAAGCTCACTGGCAAAAAGCACATTAGTATAAAAATTTACTACGCTTAAAATGACATTGTTTTTCGAAGTCTCTAAATCTTGCTTGCTGGCTTCAAAGGCATATTCGGTCTGCTTAACTGTGTTTCTTATATTCAAGCCGTTGAATAAAGTGACAGAACTATTAAGGTTTGCTCTTGCAGAATTAATTCTTTGGTTGACAAATAAGTTAGTATTTGGATTAATTGACCGGCCCCAGTTTGGACCATAGGACGTACTTCCATTGAGGTTAGGGTAACGAGACCATTTTGCTTGATCGTGGCTAATCTCCCTTTCCTGAAGATTTAAGATGTTACGTTGAACATCTAAACTATTTTCTAGCGCATAATCAACGCACTCTTGTAAAGTCCATTGGTAGGATTCTGCTTCCTGGCCCTTGGCGAATCCATTGACCAAGAGTAGAATAACTAAGATTGTGTTGCGAATTTTCATGACCGTTTTATTTTACTAATCGATGTCTGGAATATAGATTACTTCAGAGATCCAATAAAGGTTTTTTAAATATTCAAGTGAAATCGGTTTTAAAGCTGAATCCATTTCAATAACTAAACAGGCAATGTCATTTTTCCCTTTGCGCGATACTGACATGGTTGCGATGTTACAATTATCATTCGACAGGATATTGGCGATATTGGCAATGCTGCCCTTGGTATCCCTGGCTTTAATGATTAGCGTATGAGCTGTAGCGGAAAAGTTGGCACTAAAGCCGTCAACCTCTGCAATATTAATAACAGCGCCGCCTTTACTTTCTCCCACAACTGTATGTGACCTATCACCTTTACTAAGATCTAATTTTATGGTATTTGGATGCATGGTTGAAGCGTTTCCAACCGACTTAAAACTGTAACTTAAACCGTGCTTCGCAGCATGCTCAAAAGCCGTTTTTATTCTATCATCGTCAGTTTTAAAGTTCAGCAAACCTGCTATGATTGCCCTATCACTGCCGTGCCCTTCGTACGTACGTGCAAAGGAATTATAAAATGTAATAACCACATCTTCGGGAGTTCCGCCTAAAACACCGATGGCAGCACGCGCAATTCGAACTACACCAGCGGTGTGTGAACTAGAAGGACCTACCATAACAGGGCCTATCATATCAAAAATTCCACTTTTTTCTGCCAAGTGCGCTTTGTTACGAACGGTCAATGTTAAACATAATTTCTAACCGCTATGAACATATATGTATAAATGGTTATTTTCCTACTTAAATACCCTAATTGGGTGACTAAGGTCAAAATCCTCCAACTGTATTCGACTAATGAAAGCATATTTCAACGGCTCTTGGGTAGAAAATAAAGTCACCCTTCCGCTTAACGATAGAGCGCTACAATTTGGTGATGGTGTTTTTGAAACAATGATATACCAACATGGAAAAATAAATTACATAAACGATCATTTGAAGCGTCTTCATAAGGCCCTGGAAATATTAAAAATGAATCCGTTTCATCTGTCTAAAGTGGAGATCGTTCCCATTATTAAGCAACTGTTGATCAAAAACGAAATAAGCGGAACTGCTCGAATAAAATTATTGGTTTGGAGGAAGGGTCAAAAACAAAGGGCCTATGCCACCTCGGACAAAGAAATTAACTATTTAATAGTGACTAGCCGTTGTGATCCCATTGATCTTACTATTGTATCCCAGGTTGGTTATTCGGCTACGACACGAAATTATGAGAACGTAAGATCTTCCTTTAAATCCCTAAGTTCATTGCATTACGTAACTGCTGCACTGGAAAGAGATGATAAAGGTCTTGACGAACTCATCCTTCTAGATCAAGATGGAAATCTCAGTGAATGTATAGCTGCAAACTTGTTTTGGATAAAAGGCGACAAGATTTTTACACCCTCATTATCAACGGGATGCATTAACGGTATTATGCGACAGCAACTTATCAAATGGTGTCAAGACCTGCAAATCGATTTAGTTCAATCAATCTCACAGCCTAAGTCGTTAAAGTCTGCCGAATATGTCTTTTGTTTGAACGTAGCTGGCGTAACTCTTTTTGATCACATTGGAACTGATACGTACGCAGTTAAAGGTGGTTTAATCGATTTGATCATTGAAAGGGTATTAGATCCTGATTACGCGTAAATGATAGTTTTTAC
>JBCCIX010000189.1:0-8049 GCA_039028075.1 Bacteroidota bacterium
AAGGAATCCGAATTACTTGAGTTAATCGAAAAATACGATAAACACACCATTAACTATGCCGTTCAGGACGTAATGTCTCGCAACTGGAACGAAGAATGGGAGAAAAATTATGATCCCATCTCCGTTGACAATCAAATTTACATACGTGCCACATTTCATGATCCTAAGCCGCAGTTTCCCTATGAAGTAGTTATAAATCCGAGAATGTCTTTTGGTACAGGGCATCATTCCACCACCTACCTGATGTTAAAGAACCAGCTTGATATAGAACATCAAGATAAGCGAGTGTTGGATGCAGGAACAGGCACCGGAATATTAGCCATAATGGCTGAAAAGTTAGGGGCTTCCGAAGTTATTGCCTACGATAACAATACGTGGAGTATAGAAAATGCCCCAGAGAATTTACAGTTGAACGAATGCGAAAATATAACTATTCTGGAAGGCACAATTGATACTCTTCATCTTGAAGGAGCATTTGACATTGTTTTGGCGAACATTACTAAAAATGTTCTGCTTGAGGAAATGTCGCGATACGTCGACTTTTTAAGTCCCGAAGGACTATTGCTTCTAAGTGGTTTTTACAAAAGTGACGCTAAAGAGGTGCTAACTTGTGCCATGCGTCTAGGCTTAGAGCAGAAAAAAAAGACGGTCAAAAACGATTGGTGCTCTATTCTGTTTGCAAAAGACTGTTAATCACAATCATATCCTTGATATTTACGTTATTGATAGCTACAGTGTCCTTCTTGGAAATTGTATAATTCGTTAATATTTAAGAATTTGTCCTTTTAAAATGATTAAAATCAAGTCATATTTCATTTTAATATGCGCAGCATTTCTACTGCAGGGTGCGGTCTATGGACAAACCGGAGGAATAAGCTCAGACTCGCTGAAAAACCGGTTAAGCGACCTGCGCTCCGAGCAAACACTGGTTATAAGGGATGACTTTTTATTCATTTGGCCTCGATTAGACAAGGACTTTCAGGATAAGATCATGCGTAACGTGGCCACCATTATGAACAAACGTTACAATTCAAAAAGTGTACTGGATAGCTATTTTCGTTCCATTGCCTCCGCCAAGGACATTGAAATGGTGGATAATAAAATGCTGACCGCTTATTTGAATGTCGCCGAAAAAATGATCGAAAACCATGATCAAAACGAAATCAGCACTTTCCTTAAAGCAGCGGTTGAGTTTTTTGAAAGAAAAGCCCTTTTCCATTCAAGCGCAAACAAATTATTTGTAGCTAACGCCTCTTACAGCTTTGAATATGTTGATGACGCTGCTGCGGGTACTGAAGAGATCATAGAAGAGGAATCAGAAACTGAGGAAGAAGAGTGGTTCGACGAATGGGATGAGGAACAGCCCGATGAAGACTGGGACACCGAATGGGAAGAAGAGGATGAATACTATGAGAACGAGCCCGAACTTTCAGATGAAGAACTGTTGGCTCAAGCTATCGTGGCTACGGGAGGGTCAAACCTACCGGTTGTTACCGGTCCTGCCATTAAATTTTCTGAGGTAGATCTGAATTTTGTTACGGGATATGATTCTGTATTTCTACGAGGTACAAGTGGTAGTTACGCGATGCTTACCGGTGAATTTTTAGGTAACGGAGGAAGATTTGATTGGTCGATGGCTGGCCTGGGAGCTGATTCCGTTTATGCCGATCTGGCGGAGTACGGCCTGGACGTTAAAAAGGCAGAACTAAGATCGGAATCTGCCAAACTTACCTATCTGGGTAAGGTTGCTAACAAAGTAGATGGTGTTTTTGAATATAAGAGTGTGGCCCACGATTCTACCACAGACGCCAGCTATCCCCGTTTCCAGTCCTACTACAGCAATATATCTATTGACGGATTCCCAGCTGGTTTCATTTATAAAGGTGGGTTCTCGCTAAAAGGAGCAAAAATTAATAGTTCATCTTTATTTGGCAAAAAATCAATTATAGAAGTACAAAGTGAAGTGTCCAAGCAGTTTAAGGCCCAGGCGGAATTTTTTGAATTTCAAGATTCCATTGTATCTGCGCTTAGGGCCTCTGTTGTTATCTACCAAGGTAATGATTCCATTTATCATCCAGCGGTTCGGGTGAGATACGACCTAGAGAATAAAAATCTGGTCCTTCAGAAGGATAAAGGGGGTTTTAGGAACACCCCCTATTCATCCAGTTACTTTAACATTGATTTTACCTCGGATATCATTCGCTGGGATATGAAATCTGACAGTTTAGATGCTTCAATACTCGCTGCGCGCACGGTAGTCCCGGCTTACTTCGAATCGTCCGACCACTACAGTTATAACGACTACACCTCACTTGGAGACCGTGTATATGATTTTAATCCACTAGGTATAGTCGCTTACTATGCAGATAAAGAGGGCGTTGATCAGTTCTATGTTGCCGACCTGGCTAAGTTTTATAAGAAAAAAGAAAGGGTTCTAAGGGGCGCTATGAGCTTCCTCGCTCAAAAAGGGCTCATAGGCTACGACTCGAATGCAGGTTTGGTTACGGTAAAGCAAAAAACGAGACACCTATTTGATGCTAAACGGGGGCGGAAGGATTTTGATAACATCATTATTAAATCCGTCACTGCTGAAAAACCAAACGCCACCATAAATTTTAAGGAAAGATACATGACCGTAAGAGGGGTCGAAAGCTTCAAAATCAGTGACTCTTTAAATGTAGTGATTGAACCGGATAGTAGTGAAATTACGCTTTTAAAAAACCGAGACTTTAAATTTAACGGCAAGGTTTACGCAGGTAATTTCGAATATATAGGACGTGATTTTACCTTTAAATACGACAGTTTTCTCATTTACCTCAATCAGATTGACTCGATAGAATTTTTTGTTAAGGATGAGAACAGCCGAAGAGTGGGAGGGACTCGGAAAGTGAATAACGCCTTGGTATCCTCAGATTCTCTTCTAAGCGATGGAGCTGTTGAAAATAATGTTAGCGGAGGTTCTGGAACACTGTATGTAAACAAACCAGGCAATAAATCGAGTAAGAAAAAGTATCTTAATTATCCAAGCTTTACCTCTGAAAAGGGTCAGGTTGCCTATTTTGATAGGTCTGAAATTCTTGGAGGTGTTTACGATAGGTCTTTGTATTTTCTTATTCCTCCTTTTAACTTGGATAGCCTCGATGGATCAGACCCTGCTGCGATCGGGTTTGCAGGCACTTTCAATTCCAGTGGCATGTTCCCTGCATTCAAAGAGACCCTCAGAATTCAACCGGATTATTCATTGGGCTTTCAACACGAGATACCTCCGGAAGGCTACCGGCTCTATGAAGGAGAGGGCACACTCTACAGTACCCTTTCTATGGATAGTAGAGGGCTAAGGGCCAATGGAAAAATTGACTTTTTGACCAGTTCTTTAGAATCAACAGATTTTATTTTTTACCCTGACTCGGTCACCGGCAGTGGTGAATTGTTTGAAATGAAAGAAGATGAATATAATGGTGTTTTATTTCCTCAGGCCAACCTGACGAATTACGAAATGAAATGGTTGCCCAAAAAGGATAGTATGTACATCAAAAATGTGGAGGAGCCCATCCAGTTCTATGATCAAACGGCTTCTTTGGATGGTGCCGCCATCATCACGAATAATGGTGTATTCGGGTCGGGACTTTTAGCCACCCGAGGGTCTGAATCAAAATCGGATGAAATTTCATTGGGCCAAAGTGAATTTTCGGCAAGGCATGCTCAGTTTGACCTTAAATCCAGTAACCCTGACAAGGCGGCACTGTATGGTGATGATGTAAAGCTAAAATTTGATCTGGATGAGAACTACGCGATAATCAGTCCTGAAGTTGAGGGCGAAGCGGCGATCGAATTTCCTTACGCCCAGTTTAAAACCTCTATCACAGAGGCAAGATGGGATCTGGAAGAAGAGAAAATTACCATGATCAAACCGGAAGATGTACCCATAGAAAGCTCCTACTTCTACACGACCAGGGAAGAACTGGATTCCCTGCGCTTTAACGCGACTAAAGCGGAATATGACATCAACACGTTGGAACTGAAAGTTAGTGGTATTCCGTACATCATCGTTGCCGATGCTAAAATCACCCCTGAAAATAATGAGGTGTTAATCTTGGAAAACTCCAGGATCGGGCAGTTGGCAAATACAACCATCATTTTAGATACGCTCAACGGTTACCATCGATTGACCGATGGTGTGATTGATATTAAGTCAAGAAATGAGTTTTCGGGTTACGCCACTTATCAATTTGTCAATGCCTTGAATGATACCATACCCATTAAAATGGAGAACTTTCGGTTGGAAGAGATGTACGCCGAGGGGGCGCGTAAGAAAGACCTTCCTGAAAAGCATACCGTGGCGAATGGGGCGGTGCTTGAAACAGAAAATGTACTGGTTTCACCAGGCATGTTCTACAAAGGTGATCTTCTCCTGTATGCTCATAAACCGGCTATGGAGCTTTCAGGTTTCGTGAAGCTTGACCTAAAGGAGCCCGGTTATAATACCTGGATCAAGTATAGCAGCAGCGCCGACCAAAGCGAGGTGGTCATTGATTACGATAACTCGACCACTGAAGAAGGACGAAAACTTGAAGCTGGTCTTCACTTCTCGGCAGGGGACAACAGCTTGTATCATTCATTTATCACTGAGAAGTTTACGCCGGATGACGAGGATTTTTTCGTACCGTCAGGCGTATTATTCTTTGATAAAGAAACGAATGAGTTTGTTATAGAAGATTCGCTCAAAGCATCAGGAAAAACCTTTGCCGGTAAAATCTTTAGATATAACGAGAGTACATCGCAGCTTCAATTTGAAGGTCCTGTGAGTCTTATACCAGATACTAAAGACGTGGAAGTTAAGGCTTCTGTGCTGGGTGAGGCTAATATTAACGACGTAAGCTACAAGCTAAACACTTTTTTTTCCATTTTATTTAAGCCTGTACCTGCCACTGCTTTTGATGCTATGGCGGTGGACATCCTGGACGTAGTTAATAACCTTGGTGCCCCCGAAGGCCTTGGTGACCCTACCGAGCTCTTGTATAAGTTGGCCGACATCTCCGGTGAGCGCGCTGCCCGTGAGTACGAAAAACAATCGATGGAAGCCTACGTTCCGCTCGCAGGATTTACGAAAGAAACCTCTGCATCTATGGTTTTTGCCGATATTAATATGGAGTGGTCGGCTGACTATAACGCGTTTTACAATAAGGGAAGATTGGGTTTATCCAATATAAGAAGTACAGATATTAATGGCGCTTTTGATGGTTTTTTTGAAGCAAAAAGAAATGAAGCCGGAGGTGCGATACTCAACTTATTTCTCAAAGCCTCGGCCGATTCATGGTATTACTTCAGCTACGAAGATAATCGCCTATTGATCTTCTCGTCCAATAATGCCTTTAATACCGTTATCAGTAAAAAGAGCAATGGTGCCAAGGCCAAAATAGATGAACTTGTGTTTGCCCCAGCGGATCGCGCAGAGACTTTAAATTTTGTGAACCGCTTTAGGTTACAATACTACGGCATAGAAGAACCGTATCAGCTAGACTCCAATGTTGAAGAGGTTGAACAAGATCAAAATCAGGAAGAGACTGATGATGACGATGGGTTTGATGATGATGATGGGTTTTAAATTTTCAATGCCTTAGTAATTCTTTATATTTGCAAGCTCGCTCTCAAAATGGGCGGAAGCGTCAGATGATTGGTTGATCTAAATTCTTTTCTATATGATGGTATTATGTATTGCACTCGGACTAGTTATCGCTTACTTAATGGGATCCATACCCACTGCTATTTGGTTCGGAAAAGCTATATATAATACGGATGTAAGAGAGCAAGGAAGCGGAAACCCTGGAGCTACTAATACTTTCCGTGTGCTGGGCAAAAGAGCGGGAACTATTGTAATGCTCGCAGACATTATCAAAGGACTATTAGCGACTTCAATAGCCACGCTGCTCATGCATGCCGCTATTATTACCCCTCAAAATCTAGTGACCTACAAACTAATTTTTGGCGTAGTAGCCGTGGTTGGTCATATATTCTCAGTGTTTCTAAATTTTAAGGGAGGTAAGGGAGTTGCTACGTTATTAGGGATGATGATCGCTATACATTATGAGGTAGCAATCATTTGCGTGCTTGTGTTCCTGGTGGCGCTACTCATTACTAAATACGTTTCTCTTTCCTCGATTATTGGTGTACTTTCATTTCCATGTATGTTGGTATTCATACCTAGGTTCAAAACCAGTGAGCCGCTACTTATTATTTTTGGTTTTTTTCTTTTTGTCGTGATTGTCTGGACGCACAACAAGAATATCAAGCGTTTACTATCAGGGGATGAAAATAAAACGCATCTTATCAAGCGCAAAAGCTAATCCGTTCTTTATTCTATTTTGTACTAAAGGTTTTTGGACGTGTACAACGTTTGAATTCACACAATCTTATTGCACTGCTATCCCTCCGGGATTCGATCTTAGTCCATAGGAGCCCATAGGAGCCCCATTTTAGTCGTTTGGTCTGACTGTGCATAGTGGCCACCTTTATCTAAATGGATCGGCTTGAATGTGGATCCAAACAGTAACTGAAGCTATTATCTTGGTAATTCAGTAGATTGTAGAAGGTGTTACTTAAAATAAGCCATCGTTAAAATACCTGCCCGTGCGTTTTGCTCATCAAATAATTGGCAACGGGTTTAGCACTATTGCAAATGGCTACTGCCGTATTTGACAACCAAGGGGCTCCAAACATATGTTGTATACGTCTGCCTATTTGCAATCTCCTTTTAAATATAGAATTCCATTGATGGCTATAGTCCGCTTCTAATTTATCTCTATGCAAAGTCTCTCCGGAAGCATGTTGCATAATGGTTTCAGCGGCTATTTTTGCGGAGTGAATAGCTATAGCCATCCCATTTCCGCATAAAGGAGTAATCATGCCGGCGGCATCTCCGCACATAAGTACATGCTGTTCTACTGGCCTTTTTGTCTCAAAAGATATTTCATTGATTACTACAGGTTTGTCGAAAACAAACGTAGCATCAGAAAAAATTCTATTTAAAAACGGGTTTTTCATCAGTACATTTCGCTCCATATTTTCAATAGTACCCTCTAGCTTCGAGCTCCTTCTTTCTCCAAGGTAACATAAATTATAGATATCATTTTCAACCCGGTTGATGCCACAATAGCCTCCTTCAAAATTATGTAAGGCTACCGTCTGCTGGTCGTGGCCACCGTATCGGACGTGATACTTTACTCCTATATAAGGTGACTTTCTCTTCACGAAATCACGGTCCATGTTTTTATCAAGAGTAGAGCGTTTGCCATGAGCACCTAGCACAATATCAGCTTCATACTCACTGTGATTGGTTTTAATGAAAAAGCGACCTTTAGTAAAGTCTATGGTCACAACCCTTTCGTGAATTAATTCAACTCCAGCCGCTACTGA
Source organism: Bacteroidota bacterium (assembly GCA_039028075.1). Taxonomy (GTDB): domain Bacteria; phylum Bacteroidota; class Bacteroidia; order Cytophagales; family Cyclobacteriaceae; genus Fulvivirga. Next base: position 7,414 of record JBCCIX010000189.1, read on the forward strand.
CTTCTCTGCCAAAAAATTATCGAGTACGTAACGGCTTAACCCAAAACCTCCCAGATCGAGTGGTAATTTTGCGCTTTCCCCGTTTATTGAGGTCAATTGAAATTTATTAATTTCAGCAGGCTCCACGTGCGCTGGAAGCAGACCATTTTTCTTCAAAAAAGGCTTTACTTCATTTGAAATATATTCTCCACAAACACGATGAAAAGGGTAGCGTTTTCTTTCTAGTAGTTTCACTTTAAAGCCCGCTCTCACCAAAAGTATAGAGGCTATTAGCCCTGATAGCCCGCCCCCAATCACAACAATCTGCTTCATCTGAAAAGTAATCTGCTACTTATTTTCAACAATCCGTAGCTTCTATCGTTTGCTGAATTCTTCTAATTTCTTTTGATTTAGATCGAAAACATATATTTCGGCCTCAAGACTTTTCATCAGACTCAGTAACTACCTGATTTAGATCTGCTTAATCAGGCGAAATGAGTTTGCGTAAAAATCATCGCCGCGTTTGACCCGAATCCTCAATCGCTTATTCTCTTTTGCGTTTAAAAAGGCAACAATGGTAGAAAGCGTCATGTCTTTAGCGTTAAAATTGTTAATGGAAACAATTCGGTCTCCTTTTTTGAAACCTGCTACCTCTCC
>JBCCIX010000190.1:0-7955 GCA_039028075.1 Bacteroidota bacterium
AAAGGCTGAATGTAGCCCGTGGAAATGCGGGTTTGGTCGCTATCACGCAAGTGATAATTCAAATATGGCGCAGCCCTCCTAGCGACTAATGAAAAGCTTTAGCTTTTCAGAACCATCCCACCCTGTCCGTAGGTATAGATCGCCCATTCCCTCTGCGTTGCAGAGAGATACGCTTTATTCATTTGTTGTAATCGCAAATTTCTTGTCTTTTAAATGGCTCGTCTCCTTTTAATCGCTTTCCATAAGTAATACGTATCTCATGCTGGTTTTGACCGGCAGAAAGTTAAATTAATTTAGTTTTTTACCTGAAACTCACCTCTCTGGTTTTTTCCCCTCCAGTTCTGGCTGATGGATTTACACGCCTTGTTCAGCCATACCTCATCTTCTTTGAGCTCTAATATCATGCAGGTCACAAAATATTGAGGTCCATTTTTGGTTGGTTTTCCCAGAGGTTTGATCAGGTTTGACTTCGCTAATATGGGTATTTCGTGAATCTCCATGCCCAACTCCCATGCCGTTTGCTCTGCACTGAGCCGTGCCGGTAAGCGGCGAAGCGTGGCTGCGAGATTATGACGGCCTGGTTCGTTACGGGGATCTGGTCTTCCGGCTGACCGATCTTGATGCCTTTTCCCATCAGCCCAACGAGGAGGACCAGCCCTGGACCCTGCTGCAACTTAAAGGCTATACCCTTTCCTATCCCGACCCGGACAAAGCCTTGTTTTTGCGGCTCAAAAAGCTGCTGAACCCGGTTTCCCTGACCGACGAACGCACAGGCTCATAACCTCCCGGCAAGCCACGCGCCTCCGCGCAAAAGCGCGGCGTCACGCAGCTTGCTGCAACCTGCCCCCGGAATGGGTTGTGTGGCACTTTTTCCCTTCCCCTTACCGAAATGAAAGGGGAAGGGAAAAAGTGGTCATGTGTTAAAACTGCAGCCTATTCGTCATCGGGCGTTCTCCGACCTGACGCGGCATCCGGGGCGCGGCGTTTGATGTCCCGTCGCAAGGGGTAAAGCGAGTCCAGCGAAACGGATAAAATGGTCGCCATCAGCCCCAGCTCGAAATCCAGTACGGTTCTGGCCTGGGTTTCGATCTTGCTGATCTTGTTTTCGTCGATGTAGCGCAACCCGGCCATTTGCAGTTTTCCGGCCAGATCCTTCTGCCGCAGACCTTTCCGGCGGCGGGCGTCCCGGATCTGCGGGCCGACGAGATTAAGGATGCGTTTTGCTGGTTTTCCCATTCAAATTGGGAAAGTAGCAGGCAGAAATAGAATTATATGCGGATAAACGCAGGTTTAGCTTTGTCTCCTAGAATTCGGATCACACTTAATGCAGACTGACTGAATAAAGAGGCGGCTATCCCGTATTAGCGAAGATTCTAATGCGTCTAAAAGCATGTTACAAACCTGAAACAAAAACTGTATAAGGCATCTAAGTGTCTCAAAATAATGGTATTACATCTAAAACTTGTATAGTCTTTATTGTGATTGGTACGTAAATATTCAAATTTGCTCATGATCAGTTTGACAAAAGCACTCTAACTGCCCTAGATGGTCGTGACTTCTAACAAGCCACCCGAAAGGAAAACTATGAAAAAAGTGCTTATTGCCGTCGCTGTTATGTGGGGAGCCGTAGTGACCATCTACGCCATGCAAATGAAATCAGACCTCGAATCCGGTAAAGCTCCCGGAATCATTAAGGTCGGATCAGGAACCAGTTGCAGTAGCTCCAGTTCCAGTTCAAGCGAATAAATGAAACTCCGACTCACATCTAAGAGATTTGCTGGTTTTGCTTTGGCGGTTTTCTGCCTTAGCAAGGCTAGTATTTTTGCAGGATGTGGGATTGATTGGTCGTTGCCAAAATTTCATTTCCCCGATGTGGACGAGTGGGGATACGTCTCATTTTTCGAGAAAGTCGGCAGCGTGCAAATGGGCGGGAAAGAGATACCGTTACACATCCACTTCCTTTCCAACCGAGAGAATTCCTCCCCTTATGCAGGTTACGGATGGTCGGTGCCACTCTTGGAGAGCCGTATCGAACAAGTTAGCGAAAACGGTTTCAAGCTTTGGCAACCAGAAGGACGTTTCCGAGACTTTGGCAGAGATGCCAAAAATCCTAATTTGCTTCATGGTCAGGCCGGTTGGAAAGCAGAGATTCGCGGAGATACCATCAACGCCTATGCGGACTGCGGATGGAAACTGGGTTTCAAAAAAGGCAAGATCGTAAGCATGGGCACACCAGATGGTAAAAATTATCGTTATAACTATGAAAGTGGCCTGGTAAAGTCGATTGAAGAGGTTGGCAGTAGTAACGTTGTGATGAAAGTCATTCGAAACTCATCCGATGGCTTGGTGACCAAGCTCAAAATGGGTGACCGAGAAATCGATTTGGAACAAGGAGCAAAGCCTCGTATTGAAAGTATCAACGGTCAGAATTTAATTGGGGGAATGGATTCCAGCTTAGTAAAAATAACAAAATCAAATGGAACCGTTAGAGAGATTTCGTATGATGTGGATCTCAAAAATGTTATTCCTACTTTCATTCCAGATAAAGGGCGCGTATTGACAATTAATCCTTTAAATAATTTCGTAAAATCTGACTCGGAGTGGAATTATACGATTAAGCAAGATCAAAGAAACACTTGGAACAATGCTGCTATTACGAGAACAGATAGTGAAAATAATAGAGAGTTTTGGCATGTTGATAACATCAAAGGGGTAGAAAAAATCGTAGATAAAGGCAGCATCACCAATACCAAATCATGGTTTACGAGTGGCAAACTAGCAGGCCGACCTCGAAGTCAAGTTCAGTACAACGAGAAAGGCACTGCATTAGCGACAACAGTGTATAGTTACGATGAAAAAGGAAGGCCTTTGCGTGAAAAGAAAGTTGACCATAAAAAAAGACTCGAAGAAGCAATACAGTATATTTATTACCAAGATGACCCTTATTTGGTGGAGCTTAAAAAAGGAGATAGCGGTGTTATTTGGGTTAGAATAAACAAAAACGGGCAAACAATTGAAAAATACAATGCAGAAAACTTATCAGGCATTGTCGTTAAGCCGTGGGATAATGCAGAACAAGGCTTTTATTACGCGAAAAAGACACCAGAAAGAATTACAAACTTAATAAGTGCAATAACATCAAAAGGAAGAGAATTATGAAAAAGACTATGAAAACATTACTAGCAACTACTATGGCACTAATTTTTATAAGTGCCATTAGCAATCTTACGCAAGCGTTACCTGGTGATCCGGGCTGGTGCCCGCAGGAAGAATGTACCGCGACACCATCTTGCCCTCCTGTTCCTCCATATAAAAATTGTTCACAGGTACCACAAAATAAATGTGAAGCATTCAAAATTGCTCAAAATAGAAGCTGCAAAACAGGTAATTATAAAACTTGTGAGAAAAAAGAATCTGCTCAAGGTTGTCAATTACGCCCATCCAATACAGCTGTAGATTGCGGAAATTATAACTGCGCTGTTATCTGCACATGGGACTCTGATCAAAACAGGTGCGTATTAGATTCTAGCAGTGAATGTTCAGATGTTAATTGCGCTCCAGAATGCGATCCGGCCGGTTAATTTTGAAATTTTCTGCAACCGAAGCAGTTCCATGAGAACAAAAGCATTATTTGTAAAACTCATTTTTTGCGCGACGATAAGCCTTTCGCCAAAGCTTCTAGGTGCGGAAGAACTGGAAGCGGCAGCAAAGAAAGATTTAATCACTGCTGTTTTAGCTTCGTTGCCAGACATAAGTGGAGAAATTACATATGAGATTTCCCCAGGACCAAAGCTTAAAGATTATTTGCTAGCCTCTGATTTGCTTAGTCAAATCAGAGGGGGGCACACTAACCCTTCAGTTAATAAAGAAAAAATTGAAGAACGCCTGGATTGGTTAAATTTTAGCAGAAAATCGAAACAGCATATTTCAGATGGGAAGTATTATGTGGAAGATTTGGTGAGAGACAAATATGAGGAACAAGGCTACCGAGTCGCCACTCATATTTTTGATGGGAAGCAATACATTATACAAACCCAGAAAAGTCCTCGCTGGGATATTATGCCATATCGGACATGGGGTGGTATTTTTTATAATGATTTTTTAGGGAGACCTATTGCCTCGGCGGGTAGCGGTGAAAACGCCATCGGTTTTTCTGAAAAAACTTACTACGAATTGCTTGAGAATGCCGAGTTTGAAATAAAGCCTGCTCAAAACGCTAAAAAAGAAAATGTATACAGGTTAATAATTAATGACACAAACAGCCTAGTCATCGACAAAGAAGAGTTTAGGGACGTTTATGAAGTTGATTTTGAAATTGGCGAATCAGTTAAGATACTCAAAGCGGCAAGCTATCGCCTTAAAGGATCAAAAGTCGGAAAAATAGACTCTGATAAATTAACCAAAACTCAAAAAACAGAATGCTATTTTTCCGGTTTCCAAAAACTTTCGCCAGATGAAGCCCTTTTAATTCCTACGGAAATTGTATTACCAGTATATGGCAGGTTTGTTGCACGACACTCGAGCGTGAGTGGCAAGGAAACAAAAATTATTAATACTGCATTGCCTGGTCTGAAATTGGATGAAATCATCCTCTTATGTGAACACAGGCTTAAATTGTCGAAAGTAACAACTGGTCTGTCAGATAAAGATTTCAAGCCAGAATTGTCAGAAGATTCATTTTTTTATAACCATCTAACAAAAAAATATGAAGAAAAGCCATAACTGGATTTTTACCATTTTTTTTATAGTCACCTCCGCTGTACAGGCTCGGATCTCAGAACATGTTACAATAACACCCGAAAATGGGGTAGATTTTGGAACCTTCGAAGTTAAAAGTAGCGAGGAAATCTTAGAAAAGATTGTCAAAGTTAAAAATACGAGCAAAAAGCCAATTCAGATTGAAGATATCAAGACCAGTTGCAGTTGTACAATCAGCAACACTAAACAAATAGAAATTCAACCAAATGAATCGTATGACCTCAAAATAAGCCTAAATCTACAGGGCATATACGGGAAAAAAAATACTCAGACTGTTTTAATATTTTCTGATAAATCATTTTTCGTAATCCCGGTAAGTGTTGAGACAATAAACAATTTAATGTATTCCCCACTGACAATCGATTTAGTCTCTGGGCAATCAAAAGATTCTAGCAACCCTATCATAAAGTTTACAAGGCTATCAGATACCGGGCAAAATCACCAAGCCGAAGTTTCGTGCGATATACCTGACATTAGTTTTTCCAAAATTAAACACTCAGCTTCTCCGGTGGAAGCAAGTCAAGCAACGGCTTATTACAATGAATACTTAATGGATTTGTCTGCTTTACTGCCTGGCAAATATACAACAACCGTTTTAATAAGGTATCCTGATGGATTAAAACGAAAAATACCTGCCAAAATAAATATTCAAAATACGTTCAGAATTATCAAACACCCCAAGTTGGTTAAACTTCAAGGCCAAACGAGTAAAGAGGTTGAAATCGTCGTAAACCATCAAGAAAGCCAAGAGATTGTTAATCTGTATCAAGATGAAAAAGCAGTGGCTTACCAAGTAGATGAAATCACCCCATCAAGTTCTCGATTAAAATTTAGCGTTCACAAAAAAGACGGCCAAGCTGACCAACGCTGGGTAAAGCAAAATTTTCAAATAGCCGCGAATACGGGTTCTTCTAAACAGAAACTGGACTTTCACATAATGGTTTATTAGATATCAACTCTGATGACGTAATCCTACTAACCTACCTTGTAAGTGCCAGCAGAACTGCCAGCAAGTGGTATGTTTAAGTTGGCATGAGTAGTGTTAGATTAGGCTTGATTTTCAGAGTATATTCGATATAAATATATCAGATATAAGGGGTTACGAGAACGAATCCCTCCCTGTCCGCGGGTATAGGTTCTCCACTCCCAGTAATTTACAAGGAGATATACTTTAACGATCTGCTATCACCACAAATTCTTTATTGTCTACATAGCTATTCTCCTTTTGATGTGCTCAATAAGTAATACGCATCACATTAACTTTTATCCGGATCAGATTTCGCGCCTTGATTTTTTAATCGCCTAGTTTGAGTGATACTACGGCACACTTTATTCAACCACGCTTCATCCTCTTTCAGTTTGAGGATAACACATGTCGGATAATACTTCGGTCCATTGGGAGCTGGTTTGCCCAAAGGTTTGAGTAGATTCGCTTTTACCAGCAGTGGAATCTCGTGATATTCAAAGCCCAATTCCCAGTCGGTTTGCTCTGCACTTAAACGGGCCGGCAATCGGCGCAGGTTTAAGAAGTGTTGTTTCTCTGTTTTCATCAATGGTTCTTTCTGTTGAGTATTACATTGAATAAACGCAGCAGGCATCGGTTTTGACCGGAAAAAAATGAAATTTAGTCCGCTATTGTGAATGATAGTATCATGTGATACTATCATTGTATGAAGCCTCCATTCTCTATCACACCTGAGATTCTGGATACTATCAGCCGTATTGAGCGACTGATTGGACGGATTGAAAGTTTAGACCAGCCTAAAACCCAACCTCATTTACGAAAATCAAATCGCGTGCGAACCGTGCAGGGTAGTTTGGCTATTGAGGGCAATACATTGAATCTGGATCAGGTAACCGCCTTGATCGAAGGCAAGACCGTTGTTGGTAAAAAAGAAGAGATTCGAGAGGTCCTGAATGCCATTGAAATTTATGATCAAATATCGACCTATGATCCGCTTTCGATGAAGCAGCTCAAGACAGCTCATCAGGTAATGATGGACGGCCTGATAAAAACAGCAGGGCAATGGAGATCCTCCAATGTTGGTATTATGAAAGGTTCCGAGGTTTCCCATGTGGCACCCCAAGCAAAACGGGTTGAAGCATTGATGATGGATCTATTCTCTTTCTTAAAAGAAAGCAAAGATCATCTACTGATCAAAGGCTGTATTTTTCACTACGAGCTGGAATTTATTCATCCTTTTGAAGATGGAAATGGAAGGATGGGCCGCTTCTGGCATAGCTTGCTGCTCTACCAATACCACCCTACTTTCGAATTTATTCCGGTAGAATCCTTAATCAAAGAACATCAGCAGGACTATTACGACGCTTTAGAAAAATCAGATCAGCTTGGTGAATCCACGCCTTTTGTAACCTTTTCCCTTTCAGTCATTCTGAAGGCACTAGAAGACTTTATAGATGTATTAAGGCCTGTTCCGTTGACGGCTGAAGAAAGACTTCAGAAAGCAGCTGAGCATTTCGTAAGAACTTATTTCTCGAGAAAAGACTATCTGGATTATTTTAAAACCATTTCTTCAGCAACCGCGAGCCGGGACCTTAAACAAGGTGTTTCAAACAATCTGCTTTGTAGAAAAGGTGACAAGGCGCAGACGAAATATCAGTTCAAGTAGCCGGTTCTCGCAACCTCTAACCTTAATGAGCATTTTTTTATTTCACAGATACATAAATGCGGTGTTCTTTGGACAGTTTTTTGTTTTGATCCAGCAGTTTGAAGGAAACATATGCCATTTCGGGATTAGCGGTGGACAATGGCTTGAGCTGCGAAAGGAGGCACAAAAACGGAGGCAGGCTTGCCGGAGTGCTAAACTCCCCAGGGGGAGTTTAAAATCTAAGCGGGTTCCCGATGTTCAGGTTTCGTGTCAGATTTTCTGACCAAGGAACAGAGTAGGATTTCCCACCATTCACGACGTGAATCACATTTCCCTGCTCGCGATTCATCGGAGTTGGGATTCCATTCGATTTTCATCAAACTTACCTGCTTTTTCGCTCTTATACACTCCTTCTGCTGTTCAAAAACCGTGTCTCACGGTTGATTGTCAGTAATTTACATCAATGAATCAGTATCTCAATCCCTTATTCTTTCTGCTGGCTCGTTCTACCGATGATGAGTTGATCCAGCAGATTATTGATCTCAAAACCGAGAATCGCATGTTGCGTAAACGGATTCCAAAAAAGAT
>JBCCIX010000191.1:0-7921 GCA_039028075.1 Bacteroidota bacterium
ATATCAGCACCGACTACTGTAGCTACAGCATTTCCATCTCCATCAGTAACCGTTAATTCATCAATGCCTTCGGCCGCATTAATATTGAGGCCTATAGTAACTGCCACTCTTCGCTTAGCGTCCGCGGTAGACATACCATTAATGGCAATAGTAGGTGCACCCTGACTCACTACATTAATGGTAAAAGAGACTTCAGGTGATTGCTGTTGAAGTGCATCGGTAGCTACCAGGTCAATTTCAATGGTAGAACCCACCTGAGCCGTTTCCGGTATGGTCACTTCAAGCGTAAAATTCTGATCACCTGTTTCACCGACAGTAAGACCAGATATTGCCGTACCGTCTGCAGTTAATGTGGCAAATCCACCTGGTGCAGTTACCGTACCACTGATGTTGATAGTACCTCCTCTGAAAGCATCACCGCTCGTGGCATTAAGCATAACAGTAGGATCTGCAGGTACTGGATCATCGTCATCGTCGCTACAAGCTGCGAACGTTAATAAGCCAATCAGTATTGGCGCATATAAAGCATATTTAAGCATTCTTTTCATAATGGTTATGGTTAAAATAAATACTCAGTTAATTCATTCAATTTGTTGATCACTTCTTAGTAATCTAAATTCATATTCTCCTTCTAATCCCTTTGTTCTTCCAGAGGCTCCAATTTCTTCTCCCACAGCAGTAAAAGACAGCGTTAACACGTTGGAGTCTTCACTAAATGTAACCGTGCTTTCAATTACCTCTTCAGCACCTATTTCCAATCTTTCAGGATCATTATTAATAAACTGCCAGAATCCTCCTGATTCTGTAAAAACTGGATTTGCATCGAGCGCAAAATAGCTGCCATCCGGTCTGAAAAGAATGACAAAATCAGTGTAGGAAGGGTTAGTCACATCAAATCCATTCAACAGAACCTGGTCTACTTCCCATGTACCTATCAGCTGGGCTCGCGCTACTTCTACCGGACTCAAGTCATCGTCGTCTGAATCACATTGTATAAATATGAAGGCAGATAAACTCCAAATGATTAATGCTACATTCCTCAATTTCATTGCTTAATAAGTTTATGCGTAGTTGTAGAGCCATCGGTTTTATAAATCCTCAAGTAGTAGAGTCCTTGCTGATAAGACTTAATATCCATGCTATGCTCATCGCTACTAATGAATTCGTGGGCCATTTGCTGACCAGAAACATTGTATATTTCAAGCTTTGACCCATCCACACCTCTTATTTGAAACCGGTCAACAACAGGGTTTGGATAAACAACTATGTCTGTTTCTCTTGTAAAATGGGTAGAGGTAATTATACTTGTCAAAAAGTAATCAATAGCATCTTCAAGGGCCGTTATCATATCACCTATCTCCTCATCCGTAGAGGCTGGATCTGATACTACAGCTTTAGCTAAATCAACAGCATTTTGTAATGAATCAGCAACTTCTTGTGGAATATTACCAATATTAAAACCTATTGCACTTTCTACTAACACAGCTTCTGCTGCTGTTATTAATTCTTCCAAAGCACCTCTTGAAACAATCTGCAAAGGCCAATTTAAATCCCCCAGTTGACCTCCATCTGTACCTGCGGTGGCAGAAACAGACGCTTGTGCATATTGAAATGAAAATGGCGCTCCCGTATTATCCCATTGATCAATTTCATCTAAACCGGCGAAATTATTCCAAAACTGAACGGTAAATACGGTAGGATCAACAGGTGCATTAGAAAACTCTAATACTTCCTCAATATTTGTAGATGCTGTTCCATTTTCCTCCATAAAAGCTACAAGAGCGTCACTAAACGTTGTTCTGTTAACTATGAAAGAATCATCTTCAGGGTCAGGGTTCCTTTCAGGTCGTGCATCTAATAGAGCCTGAGTGTAATAAATATTGTTATTCCTGACTTCAGCAGTTTGGGCTCTATTAGCCTGATCTAATATGGATTGTGAAACACTATCAACTATAATGGCAGAAGTACCTCTCGCAGGATTAGGTTCCGGTTGATTTGGATTGAAAGGATCCGGATCAATGCCCCTACCATTAAAGGCAGGGTTAACTATTAGATTATTCGTAAACGTAAAATCAATAACCGGCCCAAAATCTGCCATTCGCTGCCCTACGTTTAGAACAGTATTCTGATTAAAAACCACTTTATTGATGTAACTATCAGATCCGGCACCATCGCGCACCACTCTACTAGTGACATTATAAAATGTATTATTTTCCATTACCAGTGTATCTATAAAATTACCTCTGTCATCTACCACCCGACCATTATCTATATCGTCCGGTGTGCCCATCCTTCCAACAATGGTATTTGTAACATAGATATTAACCCCTCTGGTATCCGTTCTTATGAAGCTTTGGGAAGACTCATCAATAAAGCAGCTATCTACCTCTACACGAATTTCTTCTGACTGAATTCTTATAACCTGATCTTGCAGAGCGCCACCCTGCGCACGTGCAGTAACGAACAAATTCTTTAACCTGATATTATTCTGTGGCCTGAACGGCACATCGGAGTTACCATCTATTGTAACACCTGGTATCAATTGTGGCAGCAAATCTTCCCCCTGTTCAGCTTCAATTTGCAATGGCAATGTCGTATTAATAATTGCCCCGTTTAAAAAATACCTACCACCTCTTTCAAGTCTGTAGATTGTATTGGCATCTGCGCCTGCGTCATTAATAATGGCGTTGTTCAAAGCGCCAATTGATCCGGATGCATCTGGGGCAACGTCAACATAGCGCTGGGCCTGCACGAAATTAAAACCGCAAAATATTAGTAGAATGTATGTATATCGTAGATAGTTCATCCTATTTGAATTTATACATTACACCAAGGTCTAAGGTCAAACCAAAGATTTGGCCTTCGCTTCTTTGACCATCCCTAATAAAAGTAGTTTCTCGTTGATTAGAGATGTTGTTAGCATTAAATATTATCTGGAGCTGTTTGGTTATTTTTTGACTGAGTGAGAGATCATAGCGGGTGGTTCTTCCGGTAAAGGCGTCAAACTGATCATCAAAAAGAAGTTCGGCCTCTAAGCCTCCTAACTCTCCGGAATCTCCAGGGTCACCCAAACCAAAAGTATTGGCTTGATGGATAACGGAAAATCTTCCGGAAAAGCCTCCTTTTTCATAACCTACAGAAACATTGTACACTTGTTCTGGCTGTCCAATAAGTGTTCCCTCTCGTACATCATTGATTGGACGTAAAGGGTTCTGAGCAAAAAATACGTCGGGATAAAGCGTCTCGCTCTCAATAAAAGTGGCATTAGCGGAAAAAACAATTCCGTTCCAGGGAGGCGGAAGGCTTGATAAATTAGTTTGGAAATCAATTTCGATACCTTGCACTGTGGTAATACCTTGAGCATTTTCAGGTTGGGTTAAGTCATATCCTAGCTGCTCATTGGCGGTGTTGGGAGTAATAGGAGTGACATTTGAAAGCCGCACAAAATCAATGTCGTCTATTTCTTTATAGAAGCCTCCAACTGTAAAAAGACCCAGTTTGTTGTAAAAAGATAGGAACAAGTCATAATTAGTCGCCACCTGATGTTGAAGGTCAAAATTACCTCTGTCTATACTGCGCTGATCATTGTTTGTGATTACAAATGGAACAAGAAACTGGAAGTTGGGCCTGCTAAGTGTTCTTGTCACTGCCGCACGTACGTCAAACCATTCGGTAGCCGCATATTTAACATTTATAGCGGGCAACCATTCGGAGTAGGTTCTATCGTTAGAATTCTCTATAAGGTTTACTCTGGGATCATCACCCGGGTCTACCTCCGCCTCACTTGCACTGGCAATTACTTCAAATCCGGTATAGTCTAACGTAGTGGTCTCATTCCGTACACCTGCCAGCACATTTATTTTATCGCCAATCTTAAAATCACCCATCGCATAAAATGACACAATAGCTTCTTCTGCGAAATAGTCACCTGCATCAGCGAAAAGATTTCTTCTATACCTATCGGCGAACTGCGATCTAAAACCATTAGCGGCATCCGCGTTTAGGTGACCTCCATTAACAAGACCCGAACCAGGGCCTAGGTAATACTCATTGTCAAAAAAATCGTCAGCCACAAAATCCCCTAAAAAGCTAGATATGAGAATGTTTTCATTTGCTACATCATAGCCTGCCGGTGATTCGCTCGCCAAATCATTAATTACAGCCTGTCGCATTTGTAATCGTTCAATATCTCGCGTCCGGTCGTCTAACCTGTATTTACCGCCCCCTTTGAAACTTCCAACTATTTTATCCGAGATTTGAACGGGATATGCTAAGTCAAGCTGGGCAGTAATTCTTGTAAAATCAATATCATCGTCATCTGATTCAGCCACTTGAAGAAAAGTGCTGCCAAGGTCATTACGAGCCGCATCTATAATTTCTAGCTCAGACGGCGCAATGGCATTTAGGCCGACATAAGCAGAATTTTCGCGAAATCGTATGCGGTTTTGATAGGGAGTCCTGATAGTAGTTTGAGAATAAGAACCACTCCAGGAAATCTCAATTTTATTTAGCAAATTATAATTGCCCGAGAGTGTATTGGCAATAAGAATATTTTCAGACTGTTCTTCAATAAATTCATATTCCTGACGCCTGGTATCAAACCTGTACCGCCTTCTTCTTCGCACCTGATCTCGATCAGTTCGAGAATAATTGCTAAAGAGCTTGATTTCACCTTTTTTTAAAGTATAGTCCAAAGCGAGCGTTGCACCATACCGATCACGCGTTTCCAACCTGTCTTCAAGGTTGATATTAATTATCGAAACGGTGTCCCTGCCTTGATTTACCTGATCAAAAGTTAACGCATCAAAATCAGTATTTACCCTGTCCTGCGACCTATCCGCTCGTTGAAAATTGGCTGAAACGATTACTCCGAACTTATCTTCAAAAAATCGGTTGCCGATGTCACCATTAAAACGGTGTTGTCCAAATTCGCCTTGTTGTCCATTGTAACCGTGCAAATAACGTACCCTACCATTCCAGCCAGCGTCCGCTTTCTTTGTTATAAAGTTAACGGTACCTCCAATAGCATCACCTTCCAAATTTGGAGTCCAGCTCTTATACACTTCAATACCCTGCAGTGCATCAGCAGAAAGTGTACTTAAATCAAAGGATCGATCTACGGCGCTTGAGGATGGAATACGCTCACCATTTATAGTGATCGCATTAAATCTTGGACTCAGGCCCCTTACAACCACTTTTTGTCCTTCACCTCCTTCTCTTTGAATACTGATACCCGGTAATCGACCAACCGATTCTGCAGCATTTTGATCAGGTAATGACTCTATTTTATCTTTTGATACCACATTCACTATAGACTTAGCATTGATTTGTTGATTAATGGCAGCCATTTGACCGAGAGCCTGCCCGGTGACTACGATTTCTTCCATCTGCAATACGTCTGGTTGCATTTGAATATTAAGCTCGGTAAATGTTCCTGCTATAACATTTACGGTAATCTCCTGCTCAGCATAACCCAGAAAACTGTAGGTTAAAACTTTTTCCCCTGCAGGAAGCGTCAAAAGATACTCTCCATAAATATCCGATACGGTACCGGTAGATGTTCCTTTAATGCGAACCGTAGTACCGGGCAGCTCTTCACCCGTCTGTGAATCAGTAATTTTACCGGTTATTGCCCCGGAGCTTTGAGCATCGGATTCAACAGCGATCCAAAATGAAAAGCACAGCAGTAGGAAACAGCACATCCATTTTTTTGAATGAGCAGTATGCGAAGTCTTATTGTTCATTTTCGATTCTGGTTGTTAATCGTTTCAATGAATACGCTGCATCTAAATCAATTAAGGGAGATGATTTGAAAACTTGGTCCAAGGACTCAATCAACTTGGAATAATCTCGGTTAGTAAAAATTTGAATTAACACCGTTCTCTCCTCCTCTAACAATTTTTCATTGGCCAGGTATTTGGCAAGTATGATCCATTGTTTCTCCGTTAAAAACTTAGCCATCGCCGGTAAGACGCTTCGCCACACTATTTACCCCTACATGTATTCGGACAATTCGCCCCGTAGGTATTTTAACGCCCTACCCATTTGCGTTTCTACCGTTTTAATTGAAATTCCCAAGGTTTCGGCAATTTCCTTGTATTTAAGCCCCTGGTCACGACTCATTCTAAATACCTTTCTTCTATCCTTGGGCAACGCTTCAATGGCGTTTTCAATGCGGATTTTGAGCTCCTCACCTACTGCACACTGATGTGGCGTGTCCGAGCTTCCTTCGTACTCAATTAGCATATCGTCTTGGCAATGCTCAATTTTACTTTCACTTCTCAAGTAATCAAGGCACATGTTTCGAACTGCAGTAAATAAATAAGACCGCAGAGAAGAAGTCACATGTATCCCCGAGCGCTTCTTCCAAATTTTGTAAAATACTTCACTTACTACATCGTCCGCCTGCTGCTTAGATTGCATGTACCTGAATGAATAATTAATCAAGACATGGTAAAACCGGGTGTACAGCGCTTCAAATGCTGCATAGTTACTCTCATTTTGAACCAGGGCAAAAAGATATTCATTACTGCAGTCCTTCAATACCAGTCGTCTTTTTGTAGCTATTTCTTCCATCTGCATCATGGGCTTTTCAATTCAGTTATCTACTTTCCGATATACGATGGTAGAGAAAAAATTAAATTTTTCACACCATATTCTTTGAAATATCGATTTATTTTTTATGTGACCGTTCCCGGGAACGATCCCAAAAAATTTACCCGCTCGAAAACGTTTGCAGAAGCACGTAACCCGTGTTTGTGACATGCCTCATTTCGATGACTTCCGCAACTGACATCCAGTAAGAAAAAGAACCGTCTTAAAGGGCCTATCTCCTTACACTCCCCGGCACATATAACCACCTGTCCAACGTTAGGTCTGGAACCCGCAAGCTAGCGACTCACCGGGCTTAAGCAAACGTTTTTACTCAACGGCTCTATTTTAATACAGTTCATGGAGAAATATACACGAGATTACAAAGTCCCCGCACCTACGGCTGAATCCCTATAAAGTGAAGTACAGCCACGCCAGCTGCCATGTCAGGGAATCGGCATAGCCAAACGTCGTGATTAAAAAGAATGTAAATATGGAAAAGGTACTAGCCGTTACTTTCATTTTGGCCATCTGTAATCAGACCTATGCACAGGATAAACTTCTCCACAATGCATATCACAGGCCCTATACAAGCTTAAACGGGAATTGGCATTATATCGTAGATCCCTACGAAACCGGGTACCGCAATCATCGAAATTGGACACCTTTTGACGTAAAAGATTACGGTAAGGCTTCAACTAAACCTTACTGGACCAATAAAAAGATGGAGAGTCCGTCCGATAGAATTGAGTATGATTTTGATAAAGCCTCCACCCTATCGGTGCCAGGCGATTGGAATTCTCAACGGCCAGAATTGCTCTACTATGAAGGTACGTTATGGTACAAGACCAGCTTTGATTATGATTTAGCGTCCAGTAATCGTCTCTTTTTGTATTTCGGAGCTGCTAATTACGAAACCGTGGTGTACTTAAACGGTGAAAAGTTAGGTCTGCATCAAGGAGGGTTTAACCCCTTTAATTTTGAAATTACGGATAAGGTTAAAGAGAACGATAACTTTTTAATTGTTCGAGTGGATAACAAACGTGAAAAAGATCGGGTGCCCAATTTAACCACCGACTGGTGGAATTACGGTGGTATCACTCGCGATGTGAAGCTCATTGAAGTTCCTAAAGTATTTATACAGGATTATCACATCCAACTAGACAAATCTAATCCTAAGGAGGTAAAGGGTTATGTGCAGGTAAGTGGCGCGGTACAAACGGTTAGCATACGTATACCTGAAATTGGTTTCTCCCAGAGCTTTGTTACCGATAACGGCAAAGCAGAAATTTCCTTTTCTGCCAAAAGACTAAAGAAGTGGTACCCTAAA